>NZ_CP091853.1 GCF_022059845.1 Terrirubrum flagellatum
TTGCCGGTCCTCGCGGTGTATGAGCTTACAACGTGTTTTCGGCGGGCCGGCGCATGGCGAACGGTGGTCGATCGCGTTTCCTTCGAAGTCGGCCCGCGAGAGACGTTGGCGATCGTCGGCGAGTCTGGGTCGGGCAAGAGCGTGACAGCGCTGTCCATCATGCGGTTGCTGCCGGAGAAATCGAGCCGAATTTCCGGACGAGTGGAATTCGGCGGCGTCGATCTCCTCGGCCTGCCGGAAGCCCGCATGCAACATGTCCGCGGCAACGAGATCGCAATGATCTTTCAGGAGCCGATGACCAGTCTCAATCCCGTGCTTACCGTCGGCCGTCAGATCGCCGAGACAATCGTTCGCCACCGCAGTCTCTCGAAATCCGCCGCGGCGGCTGAGAGCGTCCGATTGATCGACCGGGTGCGCATTCCTTCCGCGAAAGCGCGCTTTTCAGAATATCCCCACCAGCTGTCAGGCGGCATGTTGCAACGCGTGATGATCGCGATGGCGCTCGCCTGTCGACCCAAGCTGCTGATCGCCGACGAACCGACAACCGCGCTTGACGTCACCATCCAGGCGCAGATCCTCGGTCTGATGCGGGAGCTGCAGCGCGAGGAGGAAATGGCGATCCTCTTCATCACTCACGACATGGGCGTCGTGGCGGAGATCGCCGATCGGACATTGGTGATGTATCGGGCCAAGGCGCTCGAGGCCGCGCCAACCGAAACGATATTCACGGCCCCGCAGCACGCCTACACGCGGGCTCTGCTGTCCGCAGTTCCGCAATTAGGCGCTATGGCCGATAGCGCGCTCCCGACCGCCTTTCCGATCGTGAATATCACGACGGGAAGGACGGAGTCGCCACCTGCATTTCCTTCAAAAGTTGCGACGCCCGGCAATGATCCGGTGCTTGAAGTCCGCAATCTTGTCACGCGTTTCGATATTCGCGGTGGTGTTTTCGGCCGCGTGACCGGCCGGGTGCATGCGGTCGAAAACATTTCTTTCGAGGTGAAAGCCGGCGAGACACTATCGCTTGTTGGCGAGTCCGGATGCGGAAAATCAACGACCGGACGATCGATCCTGCGTCTGGTGAAGCCGACAAGCGGCTCGATACGCGTCGCGGGCGAGGATGTCCTTGCGCTTGCGCCCAAGGCGTTGTCCGAGCGACGCAAGCGCATGCAGATGATTTTTCAGGATCCTTTTTCAAGTCTCAACCCACGCATGCGGGTTGGCGAGGCGATAGCGGAGCCGCTTCTGGCGCATCGGCTTGTCGATCGGTCCGAAGCCACGCGTCGGGTCGCCGAATTGCTGGAGCGGGTTGGCTTACAACCCGATATGGCCGCGCGTTTTCCGCATGAATTTTCCGGAGGGCAGCGGCAGCGCGTGGCGATAGCGCGCGCGCTCGCGCTGAATCCGCAACTTGTCGTCGCCGACGAAGCAGTTTCCGCGCTCGACGTCTCGATCAAGGCGCAAGTCGTCAACTTGATGCTTGAGCTGCAGGCGAAACTCGGCCTTGCTTACCTCTTTATCTCGCATGACATGGCGGTGGTGGAGCGCGTGAGTCATCGCGTCGCGGTTATGTATCTCGGTGAAATCGTTGAGATTGGGCCTCGCGCGGAGATCTTCTGCAATCCACGGCATCCCTATACCCGGCGTCTGCTTGACGCGGTTCCTATCGCTGATCCGGCGCGTCGACGTCAGCGTCGACCGCTCGCCAACGACGAGATCAGAAGTCCGGTTCGGGCGCCTGACTATGTCCCGCCAACGCGCCATTACCGCGAATTTGCGCCGGGGCATTATGTTCAGGAAGGCGAGAGCTGAAAGCCACTCGGCCCTAAGCCGCCTCAAATCGCGAGATCGCCGCGCCCTTCACCCACCAGCGATGTCAACAGGCCGCGGCGCGTGTTTTCATTGTGCTCGATCAAGGCCGCGCGGGCTTTCTCGGGGTCTCGCTCGCGCAACACCTCGACAATTCGGTGATGATCGTTGCTGGTTTCAGGATTCACGTCGCGCGACTGCGCGCCCATATAAAAGAACCGGGCGCACTCTTCGAGGTGGCTCATCACCAGCGCGTGGAGACGAGGGTTGCCGGAGGCGCGCGCAATCGCCGAGTGGAAATTCTCATTCGCTCGCACGAATATTTGCATGCTGGCGGTCTCGCCGAGCACATAGCTCGCATTCGCCAACTTATCGAGCGCGTCCAGCTCGTCCTCGGTGAGTTTTGTTGCGGCCATCGCGCCTGCGGCTCCCTCAAGCAGCGCCCGCAACGTGAAAAGATCATTCATGTTCTTGATGGTGACCGGCGTAACCCGATAGCCGCGTCGCGGAAACGCTTCGACGAGACCTTCAACGGCGAGCCGCGCAAGCGCCTCGCGTACGGGCGTCTTGCTGACCGACAGCTGTTCGGCGAGCTCGGATTCAGACATTTCATGACCCGGCCGCATCTCGCCGGTGATGATCTTCCGGCGGAGAACGTCATAGGCCCGTTCGGTGAGCGACTTGCCCCGCGAGCGATCGGATTGCACGTCGATTTCGCCTGGGGCGTCGAGTGTCACGTGCGCCAGTCCCTTCACGCCAAAAGCCTGCCGACCGAATCGCCTTTCCGCGAGGAGGATAGGAAAGTTTCCCATCCCCGGCGACGTATAGAGATTTGCGGTTCTCGTGAAGTCCGAGAGAACCGCATTTTGACCTGTTCGCCCCGCTAGTATACCACGTAGAATATCATATCAAGGCGCAGCGCCGCGCATCGTCGCGAGGGGCATTTTGAGCGAAATCCTCGTCATCAATCCGAACAGTTCGTCAGCCGTCACCCGTTCCATGGAAGCGTGCCTGGCGCGCGTCGCCGAAGGCGCACGCCACGACATCCGATGCATCGACTTGCCCAAATCACCGCCCGGCATCGAGACCGACGACCATGTCGCCGCTGTGGTTCCACATGTGATCGAGGCGGTGACGCAATCAACCAGCGACGCTTTTGTCGTCGGTTGCTTTTCTGATCCCGGCGTCGCGCTGGCGCGGCGGGTGACGAAACGACCCGTGATCGGGATCGCTGAAGCCGCCTATCTCGCAGCGCTCGGACTTGGTCGGCGATTTGGAATCGTGTCTCTCGGCCCGTCATCGATCAATCGACACCTGAAATATCTTGTTGATTTAAAGCTCGATGGCCGCCTCGCCGGCGACCGCTCGATCGATATGGGAATAAGCGCGCTATCCGGGCGCGATGTGATCGAGATTGTCGTGCGGGTCGGCAAGCGTTTGCGCGACGAGGACGGAGCCGACGTTGTGATTCTTGGCTGCGCGGGGCTTGGTCGGTATCGCGCCGCGGTCGAGCAAGAACTCGATCTGCCCGTCGTTGACCCGGTGCAGGCTGGCGCGGCTCTCGCCTGCACCACACTCGATCTCGGCTACCGGATGCGGACGATATGATGATGGATCTCGTCGTGCGGGGCGCGCTCGTTGCCGGCGCGGAGGTGCGCCGGAATGCCTGGCTTGGCGTCGTCGGCGGAAAAATCGTCGCGCTTGGGAGTGGTGATGCGCCGCCTGCACGCGACATGTTCGACGCGGGCGACGCTTACGTTCTGCCCGGCGTGATCGATGGCCAAACCCATGCTGGAAGTTATCGCGGCCTCGCCGGGCTGAGATCGACCACGCGTTCGGCCGTCGCCGGAGGCGTGACGACGATCGTCGACATGCCCTACGATAATCCCGATCCCCTCAATTCGGCGGAGCGTCTTCACGCGAAGCGCGAAGCTATCGCAGAACATGCCCATGCCGATGTTGCGCTCTATGGAACAATCATTCCGGGACAATCTCCCGCGACTGTTCATGAGTTGATCGAAGGCGGCATCGTCGCGCTGAAAATCTCCGCTTTCGAAAGCCATCCGACGCGCTTTCCGCGTATCGCCGCCGATCAGATGCTCGATCTTTTCGAAGCGATGGCTGCGACAGACATTCCGCTGGGATTGCACAACGAGGATCAGGAAATCGTCCGCGCTCGTGTTTCGCGCGCGCGACAGGCCGGTGCCGATGGGATCGCCGCGCATGCGACGAGTCGCCCGCTCGCCGCCGAACTTTCCTCTACGGCCCACTTTCTTGAGCTCGGCGCGGCCGCTGGCGCTCACGCCCATATAGTTCACTTATCTGCCGCCCGAGGCTTCCAACTCGTGGAGTCATATCGTCGCGACGGATTTTGTGCGACGGGCGAGCTCTGCATGCACTATCTCTGGTTTGATCCGCTCGTGGATGGCGGAGCGCTTGGCGCGCGCATGAAAGTCAATCCGCCCATCCGGCCCAATCAGGTCGACGCGCTTTGGGCTGAGCTGACGGCGGAAAGAGTCGCATTCGTAAGCTCCGATCATTCGAGCTGGCCGATTGATAACAAGCTGACGCAATCGATCTTTGACGCTGGCGCCGGCGTGCCCGGGCTTGAGACTTTGTTGCCGGCGTTCTTCACTGGCGCGGAAGCTCGTGGGTTGAATGCGCCCGTTCTTACGGCGCAGCAATTGTCTGAACGGCCGGCTCGGTTTTTCGGGCTTTGGCCGGAAAAGGGCGCAATCCACGTCGGAGCCGACGCCGATCTCGCCATTTTCACGCCGGGAGAAACGACATGGCGTGCGACTGAAGCGCATGACGAACTGAATTGGAGCCCATTCGAAGGACGTGCTTTTGGCGGTCGTGTGACACGCAGCTACGTCAGGGGAAAGCTTGCTTGGGATGGTGGGGCTATCAGCAATGAGCCGGGCGATGGCCGCTATGTCCCACGTGGCAAGTCGCGCTGGTTTTCTTAATTGAAATGGCTCGCGCTCGTGTGAATAATTCCGTTAACCTGCAATATTTGGTAGGCGTAGGCTTCGAATCGGTATGCGCTCGAAATTTTGCGCATCGCAGAAATCGGCCGGTCTTGATCCCCTCCGACCCTACTTCAGCTAAGAGCAGTTCCCGAAAGCTGGCGCTTGCTTCGATGCGAACTCTTGACCCGAAGCCGCCGATCGTTGATCAAAATTCGGTTCCGAAATCCGACCCTCCGAATGGGAGCAATCTCGTATAAGCGGCTGACGCAGCCACATCGTTGACGTTGCAATCCATGCTCCTGCGCAAGGAGCGACGTTCACACAAACGTTCTGGTGCCGATGATCACTGGCTTACCGGCGGGGCGTCGCGGCCCGATGACGACGCCAGCGCCGCTCGTCTCCGCTCAAGCGGCGTCCGGCATATGGTCGAGCAGCTTGTCCAGGGTGATCGGATAATCTCTTACTCGCACGCCGGTCGCGTTATAGATCGCGTTCGCAACGGCCGCGCCCACTCCGCATATTCCGAGCTCGCCGACGCCTTTGGCTTTCATCGGCGAGGACATTGGATCAGTCTCGTTGAGGAAAATGACTTCCTGATGAGGTATGTCAGCGTGTACCGGGACCTCGTAGCTGGCGAGGTCATGATTGACAAAGAAGCCGCGCCGCTTGTCGATCACAAGCTCTTCCATCAGCGCCGCGCCGACGCCCATGGTCATTGCGCCGAGCACTTGGCTCCGGGCTGATTTCGGATTGAGGATACGGCCGGCGGCGCACACGGCTAACATGCGCCGCACCCGGATCTCGGCGGTCGCCATATCGACGCCGACCTCAACGAAGTGGCTGCCGAAGGTGGATTGTTGGTGCGTTTTTGTGAGGTCACCGTATTCCATTCTGTCCTCGGCGACGATCTCCCCTGCGGCGGCAGCGGTTGCCAGCGTTACGCTGCGATTTCCGGATCTGACCTGACCGTCCGCGAACACGACATCAGTCACGTTGAAGCCAAGCTTTTGCGCGACCGCCTCGCGTAGTTTGACGCAGGCGGCATAGACACCCGCCGTTGAACTGTTCGCACCCCATTGGCCACCCGAACCCGATGAAGCGGGAAAGCTGGAGTCGCCGAGCCGTACGGCGACCTGTTGCAGCGACACGCCCATCATTTCCGCCGCAGTCTGCGCGATGATCGTGTAAGATCCCGTGCCGATGTCAGTCATATCAGTTTCGACGGTTACAAGGCCCCGGCCGTCCAGCCTGACGCGCGCTCCCGATGGCATCGCCATATTGTTGCGGAACGCCGCGGCGACACCCAAGCCTACGAGCCAGCGTCCATCGCGGATCTCGCCCGGCCGCGCGCTGCGCCGATTCCAGCCGAAGCGCGCGGCGCCCTCTTTGAAGCACTGAGACAACTGGCGCTGCGAGAAAGGCCGCTTGGGATCTTCCGGGTCGACTTGGGTGTCGTTGCGCAGGCGAAACTCGATCGGATCGAGGCCGAGTTTCTCCGCCATTTCGTCCATAGCTATTTCGAGCGCCATCATGCCGGGAGCTTCGCCCGGCGCGCGCATTGCGTTGCCTTCGGGCAGATCGAGCACGGCGAGCCGCATCGCGGTCATCCGGTTCGGACCTGCGTAGAGAAGACGTGTCTGACCGACCGCTGTCTCGGGCGATCCGTTCGGCAAGTCGCCCGACCAACTTTCGTGCGCGATTGCGCTGATCGCGCCGTCGGCGGTCGCACCTAGGCGGACCCGCTGGATCGTGGCTGGCCGGTGCGTAGTGTTATTGAAGATTTGCGGACGCGTCAGCGCCACCTTTACCGGACGGCGCGCCGCACGTGCGCCGAGCGCGGCCATAATCGCGTCAGCTCGGACGAACAGTTTGCCGCCGAACCCGCCGCCGATAAACGGCGACATCAGCCTCACATTCGCAGTCGGGATGTCCAACGTCTTGGCGACGTCTGCGACGCCCCAAGCGATCATCTGGTTCGACGTCCAGAGCTTGAGCTTGTCCCCGCTCCACACTGCAAGCGAAGCGTGGGGCTCCATCATGGCGTGCGAATGGTCGGGCGTCGTGTAGGTCGCATCGAGTTTCACCGGCGCAGCCGCGAACGATGCGTCGAAATCGCCGACAGACGTAGCAGGCTGACCCCAGTACCCTGCGCCTGCCATGGCGGCGTCATCCTTTGCCGCCGCTAGATCGAAGCGGCCTTTCGACTCCGTGTAAGTGACTACGATCCGCTGAGCGGCGTCTCGCGCACGTTCGAAGGTATCCGCCACCACCAGGGCGACGGCCTGATGGTAATGGTCGATTTCCGGGCCGCCGAGTAGCTTGGCGGTGTTCATATCCCCTTTGCCGAGCTTGCCGGCGTTCTCGGCCGTCACGATAGCGAGAACTCCCGGCGATGTCCTCGCCGCGCCAAGCTCCATGGTCTTGATACGGCCTTTTGCGACCGTAGCGCCGACAACGAATCCGTAGGCCTGGTCAGCTGCGGCCTCGTGCCATTCGTAGGCATAATGCGCGCGACCAGTGACCTTGAGCGGACCTTCAATCCGATCCGTCGGCCTCCCCACGATTTTAAGCTGATCGATCGGATTGGCGCCCGCGGGTTTGTCGAACTTCATGAATCAGCTCCTCGCTTCGGCGAGCACGGCGCTCAGCGTGCGCTCCGCCAAGCTCACCTTAAACGCGTTGTCGTGAGAGGGCTTGGCGCCCGCCAGAATGGCGCCCGTTGCGGTCTTGGCGCCACGAGCCAGCTCGGCTTCCGCCGCCTCCACGCGCCATGGCTTGTGGGCGACGCCGCCGAACGCAACACGGCCAGTTCCGTCCCGCTGCACCACGGCGGCGACCGATACCAGCGCGAAGGCGTAGGAGGCGCGATCGCGGACTTTCCGGTAGATTTGTTTACCGCCGAGAGGTTTCGGCAGCGTCACCGCCGTTATCAGCTCTCCCGGCAGAAGAACGGTCTCGATGTGAGGGGTATCGCCCGGCAGGCGATGAAACTCGGCGATCGGAATCTCGCGCGTGGTTGCGTCGGGCTTGATGGTTTCCACCGTCGCGTCGAGGACGCGCATCGCGATTGCCATGTCCGACGGGTTCGTAGCGATGCACGCCTCGCTCGATCCGATGACCGCGAGCTGGCGGCTGAATCCACCGATGGCCGAACATCCCGAACCCGGCTCGCGTTTGTTGCACGGCTGAGCGGTGTCGTAGAAGTACGGGCAGCGAGTTCTTTGAAGCAGATTGCCAGCGGTCGTCGCTTTGTTGCGGAGCTGGCCGGATGCGCCAGCAAGCAGCGCTCGCGACAGCACGCCGTAGTCGCGCCGTACTCGCGCGTCGGCTGCAAGATCGGTGTTACGCACGAGCGCCCCTATGCGAAGGCCGCCCTCAGGCGTTGGCTCGATTGTTTCGAGCTTGAGGCCGTTCACGTCGACCAGATGCGTTGGGGTTTCGATCTGCAGCTTCATCAAGTCGAGCAGGTTTGTGCCGCCTGCGATGAATTTCGCGTTCGGCGATGTCGCGACGGCCTTTGCGGCCAATGCGGCCGTGGTCGCACGCTCGTAAGTGAATGCTCTCATCCCTGCCTCCCGGCGACTTCGGTGATCGCCTCGACGATGTTCGAATACGCTCCACAACGGCAGATGTTGCCGCTCATGCGTTCGCGGATCTCGGCCTCCGTGGGACCGATCGACGCAGTCAGATCGGTCGTGACATGGCTTGGGATATTGGCCTTGATCTCGCCAAGGACGGCCACGCTTGATACAATCTGGCCGGGCGTGCAGTAACCGCACTGGTATCCGTCGTGCTTCACAAAGGCCGCTTGCATAGGATGCAGGTTATCGGGCTGGCCCAGACCCTCGACGGTCGTCACTTCACTTCCTTCATGCATGATTGCGAGGGTCAGGCAGGAGTTGATCCGCCGGCCATCAACAATCACCGTGCAAGCGCCGCACTGGCCATGGTCGCAACCCTTTTTGGAACCCGTGAGATGAAGATGCTCCCGTAGGGCGTCGAGGAGAGTTGTTCGCGTGTCGAGCGACAACGTCCGCGCCTCACCGTTCACAGTCATAGAGACGCTTGCCATCACGGGAACTCCTGTCGAAACGGTCTGGGAGCGGACATCTGTCGCCGCGGCTAGGGCCACGCAAGCCCCACCTCCCGAGACGAGATGCCGCCGATTCAATTCGAGCCTAGGGAAGCTCATGTCGATCTCCGAACGTTGTAAGCGGGACATTCGCTACGGGCCATTGATCGTCGCGCCGGACCGGCCCGATATGAAAAGGCGCGCGGCGATCGGAACGGCGCAAAGCGCTAACACCGCATTGATGAGGAAGATCAATCCAAGCCCACTGGTGTTGGCGATGAGGCCAAGAAGAGGCGCAAGGATACCAAGCGCGAGATCGATGAAGGCGGTGTAGACGCCCATCGCAAGGCCGCGCGACTCCACCGGCGCTCGGCTAACCGCTTCCATCCCGAAGCCGGGATAGACGAGCGCGTATCCGAAGCCAGCCAGCGCAGCTCCGATAAAAGCTAGCCACTTATAAGGGGAGAGCCAGATCAGCATCATGCCCAAGCTGTGAATGACAACGAAGATCATCGCCGTTCGCGCCCCACCGACGCGATCGGGCAAAGATCCAAAGATTACGCGCGCAACCATCAGCGCGGCGGCAAAGGCGGTGAAGGACAGCCAGGCGGGCTGCCAGCCGCGTTGAACGAATAGCAACACCGCAAACGCCGTCATGGTTCCGTAGCCGACGCCGGCGAAGGCCATGCCGAGGCCTGGAAGCCAGACGGCTTTCCAGACTTTTGCAATCGCTTTCTGTCCTTGCGAGAGAGGTTTCGACGCGGGGATCACCGCGACCATCGCGAGCGTCACAATGGTGCCCATGAAGGTCACGACTCCGATCGAGGCGAAGCCGTAGACGTCAAACATAAAACTTCCGAAGGGCGCGCCGAGCGCAAGCGCTACGAACATCGCCGTGCCGATCCACGCGATCATCTTGCCGGCGTGTTGCGGGCCTGCCAGCGCCAGACACCAGCTCTGGGCGCCGGTCATGATGAAGCTCTCGGCTCCGCCGAGGAGAGCGCGACCTATCAGCAATATCGACACCGACAGGATCGGCCTGCTCACCGAGAGAAGGGAAAGGAGATAGAAAACGCCCGCAAGCGCGGCCAAGATCAATCCAGTGATCACGGCGCTCTTTGGACCGCGCCGATCCGAGACCGCGCCTGACCACAACCGCGATAGAAGCGACGCAGCGAATTGGGCGCCCGAGACGAGACCAACCATGAACGGCCCGAGGCCGAGGCCGTCATGGATGTGCAGGGGCAACGCCGGCAGCGCCGCGCCGGTCACGAGAAACACTACGAAGACAGAAGCCATCAAAGACAGCACGGATCTGTCGATCGGCGAAACCGTCCCTTCGGACATGGTCAGCGACATCATTTGTTCCCTGGCCCGTCACCCGTCACTGCCCCTGAGCGCTGCATCATCGCTTCGGGGTCACGCGCGCCTTCGATCTGGATCGCAGCTGAGCTTGTCGCGATCTCATCCAAGTCTTCGCGGCAAGACGTAGCGAAAGCGAACCGATATTCTCATCAAAACGGCCAAGACTGCGCGTGTCCGAGCGAAGGGGGAGAGACTTCGAGGCCTCGGCCGAGCGTGCGCTTTTCCATCCTGTTTCTCCTCAACTTTCGTTCGGCTTTTATCGCTGCAGTATGGCCGCGCGAGACCGTTGTTGGGGCTGGTTTGATTTTCGAAACCTCAGGCGGTTTTCAATTGGGATGTCGTTTTTGAAACACGCTGCGAAAAATAGGGGCGGCCGAAAACGCATTTGGCCAACCGGCGTAGTAAGCGAGGTGGCTCAACGCTTCGGACGCTTCCTGGCGCGTCAATCCGTTATCCATCGCCCGATTGAGATGGTATGGAATTTGTTCGACGCGACCCGCAGCGACCAAAGCGCTGACCGTGACGAGACTGCGGTCGCGTGGCTTCAAGTCTGGGCGCAGCCACAGATCGCGAAACAGAATGTCGGCGGTATCGCGGACAAGGCCTTGCGAAGCGGGTCCCGTTCCTTCCGCAACGCGCGTGGCGCGATCGGTTTCGCTCTTTTCATCGAGCGGAAGGAGCGTCGGTGAGGCGAGTGGCAATTGCGACGCTATTATTGAACGTGACTCGAATACCGATTTTGCAGCGACGGCAGCACTCATCGCGTTGGCCCAACCGGCATAGAATGCGAGGTGCGTGATGGTTTCCGAAATCTCCGCTGGGGTAACACCGTTATCGAGTGCAAGAAGCAGTTGGCGCGCCATCAACACCTGCTGGTCACGCGCAATCACGGTCGCCACGGTGACAAGGCTGCGGTCGCGGGGCGAAAGATCGGGGCGTTTCCACAGCCCTTCGACCAGCTTTTCCTCGCCGTATCGATCAAGCGCTGGCGCGACTGCTTGAAGCTCGTGGCGCGTCAGACCGACCGTTTGAGCGGAGGCTATGCTTGCATTCATCGACGTCGCCAGAGCGATAGCGGTAGTCGCTTTCATGAGCAGGCCTCTCATTCTATTTATTCTCTCCCAGGAGATTCAGCGGAACTGCTCATCGGTGACTGGCTCCAGCCAGTCGACATTTTTGCCGTCCAGCGTCGGCGTCACCGCGATATGGCTCATGGAATTGCCAGCGGTTGCGCCGTGCCAGTGTTTGACGCCGGGCGGCGCCCAGATCACATCTCCGGCTCTGACCTGGATTTTCTCACCGCCTTCCTGCTGAACCCAGCCGGTTCCAGAGGTGATGATGAGGGTCTGGCCCGCTGGATGGGTGTGCCAGTGAGACCGCGCTCCGGGTGCGAACTCGACCTGACCCGCCCCGGCGTTGTTGTATTCGTTCGGCGCAAATAACGGGGTGACAGCCACGGCTCCTGTGAAATTCGCCGCTGAACCTATCGACGATGACCGAGCGCCATTCGGAGACACCTTCAGGGTCTGCGCCTCGACGAGCGCCGGCGCCAGCAGCGCCGCGGATAAAGCTATCGTCATAGGTCTTCGCATTCCGTCCTCTAGGGCGGCGCCGCGCGAGGCTTTTGGGGCGCGAAGCGATCGCCATTGACGGTAATCTAGCGAGTGGGTCGCTATGCGATTAGGTGCTATAAGCGGCATGTACCTAGAAGGAATTCTTCTGAATGGCGGGAGAGGATCTGGCTCATCTCACTGCGTTCATCGCGGTCGCCCGCGAGCGCAGCTTTACGCGGGCGGCCAAACAGCAGGGCGTGTCTCAATCCGCGCTGAGCCAGACGATCCGCACGCTTGAAGCCCGGCTGGGATTGCGCCTGCTCACGCGCACAACCCGGAGCGTCGCGCCGACGGAAGCTGGCGAACGCCTGCTGCAATCGATCGGTCCCCGTATCGAAGAAATCGAACTGGCGCTGGCTCAGTTGAGCGCGCTGCGCGACAAGCCAGCCGGGACGATCAGACTGACAGCAACGGACTACGCAGCCGAAGCGATCCTGTGGCCGGCGATCGGAAAACTTCTCCCCGACTATCCCGATATCAAGGTCGAGATTATCGTCGACTACGGTCTCACCGATATAGTGTCGGAGCGCTTCGACGCAGGCGTCAGGCCTGGAGGGACTGTGGCGCGTGATATGATCGCCGTGCCAATCGGGCCGTCGATGCGCATGGGCGTAGCGGGCTCGCCGGCGTATTTTTCAAAGCGGCCTAAGCCTAAGGCGCCGCAGGACCTCACCGCGCATAGCTGCATCAATCTGCGGCTGCCGACTCACGGCGGTCTCTACGCATGGGAATTCGAAAAGCGTGGGCGCGAACTCAACGTGCGAGTCGAGGGTCAGCTTATTTTCAACACAAGCCATTTGATGTTGAATGCCGCCCTAGATGGAGCCGGATTGGTTTATTTGACAGAAGGACAGTTGCAGCCTTTTCTGGCGGACGGACGTCTGGTGCGCGTCCTCGAAGATTGGTGCGAGCCGTTTTCTGGCTATCATCTCTATTATCCCAGCCGTCGCCAGCCCACGCCTGCATTCAGCCTGCTCGTTGAGGCCCTACGATTTCGCGATCCGAAGTAGCGGAAGAGCAGTCATTGTAGGAGCAGCATCGAGGTGCGATCAAAGATTCATCGTACTGGGGCAGTGGTTCGTCCGAAATTGACCCTGAGCGGACCTACAACAGCAGAATTTCGCTCCCGGAAGCTGACGTTCGTTCCGACGCGAACTTGTGACTTAGAGCCGCCGGTCGCACGCATGAGATTGCTCATGAAGGCCGACATTCGCCAACACGGATGCATTTGAGTTCAAAGACCGTTCTTCGAGCCGCCGAGTCGATCAGCAGGTGACATTGCTGTCAGGTCTTTATGGTCATCACGCCGATGCGGGAAGATTACCTCGGGCAACAAATAAGTTGCCATAAGGACAGGTCGATGCTTCCGAGAATAGAAAGAACTCTCCCTGCCGGAGACAACGGCTAAATTCTGGAATCAATCAGCCGGCAGGGTCATTTGTGCCACACTCCGCCGAGACAAAGCCTCAGCGGTTCAAACGGCAAGTGTCGCACTCATTGTCCAAAAGCAGGCGGCCAAGAACATAGCCGTCGCATGGTCGCTGGCGCAATCGATCAGGTATCTTCTATCTAAAATTAGCGCTACGCCGCCAGCTTCACATGGTTGCGGCTCGCCATCAGCGGCTGGATATGCTCGCCGAACTGTTCGATGCCGACGATGAAATCGTCGAAGGTCAGCATGATGCCGGCGACGCCAGGGGTCGCGGCGACCTCGTCCAGCATCCGCGCGACATTGCTGTAGGAGCCGATCAGGCGAAGCATCTGCGTCGGGTGGACGGCTGACGGGTCCTGCAGCGCCCTCGCCGCATTGGCGGCCATCCGGCCCGCGGTCGAATTGGGCGCGGCCTTGGTGTCGGCGGCGGACTGGGCGCGCTGCCATTCGATCGCCTGCATGTCGGTGCCGGCGCGATAGCGCTCATACTTGGCGAAGGCCGCTTCGTCGGTCTCGTCGGCGATCACCATCAGCAGGCAGAAGGCGCCGATCTTGCGGCCGGCCTTCGCCGACGCCGCATTGAGACGGTCGACGTTCTCATTCGTCTTGCCCGTCTGGTTGATGCCGCCGCCGGCGCCGATGAAGTTGTAGTCGCACAGCTCCGCGGCGAACCGCATGCCGCGATCGCTGGCGTTCGCGGCGACGATCTCGATCTTGCTCGATGGCCGCGGACTCAGGCGGCAATCGTCCATCTGGAAAAAGTCGCCCTTGAAGTTCGAGACGCCGGTCTCCCAGAGCTGCTTGAGGATTGTCACATATTCCGTCGCGTAGTCGTAACGCCGCGCGAAATGCGCTTCGCCCGGCCAGAGGCCCATCTGCTGATATTCCTTGGGTTGCCAGCCCGTGACGATGTTGACGCCGAAGCGGCCCGGCGCGATCGAATCGATCGTGCTCGTCATGCGCGCGGCGAGCGGCGGCGGCAGCGTCAGAAGCGCGATCGAGGCGAAAAGCTGGATGCGGTTGGTGACCGCAGCGATGCCCGCCATCAGCGTGAAGGCTTCGAGATTATGCACCCAATATTCGCTGGGGCCGTCAAAGCCGCGCAGCTTGATCATGGCGAGCGCGAAATCGAGCCCGTAATGCTCGGCTCTCTGCGCCACCGTGCGATTGAGATCGAAGGTCGGATAAGTCTTCGGCGAGGTGGTCGAAATCAGCCATCCGCGGCTGCCGACAGGAACAAAAACGCCGATCTTGGTCATGCTGATCGATCCTTCCGGATGCTTGAAGCCGGCTGGGCCGGCCGGCGCGCTGCGCCATGGGGCGGATCATTCCGGGGCCCGTGAAGCCGACCAATCGCATTTTTTTCATCGCGCTCATGAGAAATAGTCTGCGGCGCGGCCGGATCGTCAGCGCATGGTCATCCCTGGCGCGGCTGGCGCGCGAGCGGGCGGCATGATCGGTTTCGCGCCGTCCGGCGCCCGAGACGACGGCGCCGGACGGTTCCTGCGTCGATGGGGATGCGCGCCGCGCAGGACGACGCGGCTTTCAAGAAATTGTCACGCCTGCGATGAAAATTGCTCATTTGGCCGGTCCCCCGTTCCTGACGACCATTCCGGAGGCTTCATGGAAGCTCTGAGGGGAACAGGTTCATGTCCACGGGCGCGAAAGGCGGCGTCAACCGTCGCATTCTTCTCAAAGGCGCCGCGGCTGCGGCGGGCGCGGTCGTCGGCGCGCCGACGATCTGGGCGCAGAACATCAAGGATGTGAAGATCGTCCATCTCGGTCAGTCCTATTCGACGATCCAGAACATTGCGAAGAAGGCGAACGAGGATCTGGGCTTCACGGTCGAGATGCAGACGGTCGACACCGCTACACAGATCAACCGCCTGCTGACCCAGCCGCAGACGATCGACGTGATCGATCTCGGCAATACCTCGATGAAATATGTGTTCGGCCGTGACGTCGTGCAGGCGATCCCGGTGAAGAGCTACAAATGGTGGGACAAGACCGTCTCGCTCTTCACCACCGGGACCTATCAGAACGGCAAGCCCTATACTCTGCAGGGCTTCGCGCCGATCAAGTCGCAATATTATACTGCGAGCGACGGCAAGCAATATTCGCGCACGCCGACCGACTGGCTCGTCGGCGTCCCGCTTTACTACAACGCCGACACGCTGGGTGTGCGCACCGATCTGGTGAAGCGTCCGGTCTCGAGCTGGGCTGATCTCCTGAGCTCCGATTTCAAGGGGCGCGCCGCTCTCCAGGACGGCATCTTCGTCGGCGTGCCCGACGCGGCCATGGCGCTCGAAGCCAATGGCGACGTGACCTATGTCGACAAGGGCAATATGACCAAGGAAGAGATCGACAAAACCATCGCCAAGCTGATCGAATACAAGAAATCCGGGCAGTTCCGCTCCTTCTGGACGAATTTCGATCAGTCGGTGCAGCTCATGGCGTCAGGCGAAGTGGTGATCCAGTCGATGTGGTCGCCGGCGGTGACGGAAGTCCGCACCCGCGAGATCCCCTGCATCTTCCAGCCGCTGAAGGAAGGCTATCGCGGCTGGTACATCATGATGATGCAGATGAAACATCTGAACGGCTTGAAGCGCGACTGCGCCATGGAATACATGAACTGGTTCAACTCGGGCTGGGCCGGCGCCTTCATCTCGCGGTCGGGCTTCTACAACACCGTGCTCGACAATGTGAAAAAGCACCTCACGCCGGCCGAATATGACTATTGGTACGACGGCAAGCCGGCGTCGGAAGACATCATGAATCCATTCGGCCGCCGCATGGAAAAGGCCGGCGTGGTGCGCGACGGCGGCTCCATGTGGGACCGCATGAGCAACATCGGCATCTGGAACACGCTCATGGACGAGGATCGCTATCTCACGCGCAAGTGGAGCGAATTCATCGCCGCCTGACCGCCGAAACGATGAAGCTGTCTTCGCAAAGCGTCTCATGGCTCCAGGTTGCGCCCCTGGGACTCGTGATGTTCGGCATGGTGATGCTGCCCATCATGCTGATGATCGTGGTCAGCTTCCTCGATTATGGATACGCCCAGGTCTTTCCGGCCCTGCTGTGGGACAGCTGGGCCGAGATTTTCGAGTCGCGCATCACGGTCGATCTCTATCTCAAGACCTTCAAGTTCGTCCTGATCACCTGGTCGTTGACGCTGCTTCTCGGTTTCACCGTCTCCTATTTCATCGTGTTCCATATCCGGACGGCGCGCTGGCGAACCATCTTCATGATGGCCTGCGCCATCCCGTTCTGGACCTCGACGCTGATCCGGATGATCTCCTGGATTCCCTTTCTCGGCCGCGAGGGGTTGATCAACTCGCTGCTGATGAAGCTGCATGTGGTCTCGGCGCCGCTCGACTATCTCCTCTATTCCGAGTTCTCGATCCTGCTCGTCTATGTCCACACCATGGCGCTGATGATGATCGCGCCGATCGCCAACTCAATGGCGAAGATCGAGCCGAGCGTGATCGTCGCAGCGCGCGACGCCGGCGCCAGCGAATGGCGCGTGATCACTGACATCATCATCCCCCTGACTAAATCCGGCGTCGCGCTCGGGTCGATCTTCGTCATCACGCAAGTGATCGGTGACTATCTCGTGGTCAAGCAGATGGGCGGCAACCAGGTGCAGACCGTGGTGGGCGCGATTTCGCTTGAGCTCAACGCTTTCCAGTATCCGCCCGCCGCGGCGAAATCGGTGCTGATGCTTGCAATCGTTCTTGCGTTGGTCTGGACGATTTTGCGCGTGGTCGACATCAGGAAGGAGCTGGCGCGATGAAGCCGCGCGATCGCGGCCAGCCGCGCCCGAAATCCTTCTATTTCCTTGGCGCGTTCTTCTTTCTCTTTCTCGCGTTCATCTACGGGCCGATGATCGCAATCTATCTGCTGTCTTTCCAGGGGCCGACCGGCGGCATGAGCTTCCCCATGGTCGGCTGGTCGGCTCACTGGTTTCATGTGCTGGCGGCCGGGCGTGGTGGAGAGGGCGTCGGCGATGTGCCGGCGGCGTTCCAACGCTCGATGCGGCTCGCCTTCTTCGTGTCGATCTTCACCGTAGCGGTCAGCGTCTCGGCGGGGCTCGGCTTCCGCCGCCGCTTCGCCGGCTCCAACATCCTCTTTTATCTCGTCATCGCCAGCATGGTGATGCCAAGCATTTTCGTCGGCTTCGGCATCGCGCTTGGCTTCCGGCTGCTCGGCCTCGATCCCGCATGGTACACCTCTGGCATCCTCGCGCAGATGACATGGACGCTGCCCTTCGGCCTCCTCATTATGTTCATCGTCATGGGCCGTTTCAATCCGGCCTATGAGGAAGCCGCCACCGATCTCGGAGCCAACAGCCGCCAGCGCCTGTTCGAGGTGATCATCCCGATCCTGCTGCCGGGGATCATCGGCGTGGCGATGGCGGGATTCACCGGCTCCTATGACGAGTTCGCGCGCACCGGTCTCAATATCGGCAGCGCCAACACCTTGCCGATGGAGATCGCGGCGCTGACAACGATCGCCACGACGCCCGTGCTGTTCGCCATCGGCACCGTGACGACGGTCGTCTCTTTCGCGTTGATTATCACGACGCTGTTTGTCACTTCGCGCATGGTGAGGAGCCGACAGGCGCGGATCGCCTGACCGGCTGGAGGTTACCATGAATATGGAGTATCGGTTTCTCGACCATCCCGCCGCTGTCGGGCCACGCTATGATGTCGAACTCGTGGCGGTGTCGAAGCGGTTCGGCGATTCGGTCGCGGTCGACGGGATCTCACTGCGCGTGCCGCACGCCAGCTATTGCTGCCTGCTTGGGCCGAGCGGTTGCGGCAAGACCACGACGTTGCGGATGATCGCGGGCCACGAAACGGTTTCCGAAGGCGACATCCTGATCGGAGACAGGAACGCCACCGATGCGCCGGCGCTGAAGCGCGGCACATCCATGATGTTCCAGAACTATGCGCTGTTCCCCCATCTCAGCGCCGTCGACAACGTCGCCTTCAGCCTGAAGATGCAGGGCATGGGCAAGGAGGAGCGCAGAAAGAAGGCGCGTGAATATCTCTCGCTCGTGCAGATGGAGAGCTTGACGGAGCGCCTGCCGTCGCAGCTTTCCGGCGGCCAGCAGCAGCGCGTCGCGCTCGCCCGCTCGCTGATTACGCGGCCGAAGGTGCTTCTGCTCGACGAGCCTCTGTCCGCGCTCGATCCGTTCCTTCGCGTCAAGATGCGGGCCGAATTGAAGCGTCTGCAGCGCGAGCTTGCGATCACCTTCATTCATGTCACCCATAGCCAGGAAGAGGCGATGGCGCTGTCGGACGTGATCGTCGTCATGGATGGCGGCAAGATCATGCAATCGGCCTCGGCGCGCGAGGTGTTCGAGCGGCCGGCGAACCCGTTCGTGGCGCGCTTCATTGGCGGCCATAACGTCGTCGAGACCGAAAGCGGCGTGATCTCGATCCGGGCCGATCGCTGCCGCATCTTCGGGGCTCCCGGCGATCGGGCGGTCGAGGGGCCGGTGGCCGGCGTCGAATATCAGGGGCCGCTGGTGCGCGTGAGCGTGGCCCCGGAGGGAAAGGGCGAACTGTCGGCGCTGATTTCCGACAATGTCTATTTCCGGTCGCCCGTCATCCCGGGTGAAATCGTGCGGCTGAGCTGGTCGCGGGAGGATGAGGTCGATCTCTCGAACGCTTTGCTGCCGCCGGGAGCCGCGGCGGCATGACCTCCAGCAGGCCGCCCTGGGCGAGGCGCGAATTCTCATGAGCGTGATGAGAAATCGCTCGGCGCGTATTTCCTGATTCTGCAATAGAGATTTATGAGGCGCGCCGCGCCCGCCGCCGTCTAACTGCCAGATGAGAATCCCATGAAGTCCAAGGTTGCGTTTATTGGAACCGGCGGAACGATCTCCTCGCTCGGCCGCAATTCTCTCGACATCATGGATTACGGCGCGAGCAACAATCGCCTCCATGCGGACGAGATTGTCGCACGCGTGCCGGAGGCCGGCGACGTCGCCGAGGTGATCCCGGTCCGCTTCCGCGCGGTGCCCAGCCCGCAGATCTATTTCCCGGAATGGAAGGAGATCGTCCTCCTCTGCGAGCAGCTTGTCAGGGACCATCCCGGTCTTGCCGGAATCGTCGTCGGTCATGGCACGGCGACGCTCGAGGAGACGGCCTACTTCCTGAACCTGACCTTGAAGGCGTCAGTGCCCATGGTGCTGGTCGGCTCGCAGCGCCCGTTGAGTGGTCTCTCGACCGACGGATCGCTGAACCTCGTCAATGCGATCTGCGTCGCCGCGAGTCCGGCGTCGCGCGGACGCGGCGTGCTCGTGATGCTGAATGACGAGATCCAGGCCGCGCGGGACGTCACCAAGACATCGACGGCGCGCATGCAGACCTTTCGCACGCCGGATTTCGGCGTGCTCGGACAGGTCGATGGGCAGGAGGTGGTTTATTATCGCAAGACCGAGCGGCGCCATAAGCCGGAGACCGAATTCGACATCCGTGCTCTTGAATCGCTGCCTCGCGTCGATGTGGCTTATTCCTACGCTGGGGTCGACGGCGCCGCGATCCGCGCCTTCATCGCGGCAGGCGCGAAAGGCATCGTCTCGGCCGGTTTTGCGCCCGGCATGGCGGCGCCCGGCGAACTTGAGGTCCTGAAGGAAGCGGTGGCGCAGGGAATCGTCGTGGTGCAAGCGACGCGCGCCGGCAGCGGCCGCACCTCGCACACGACGAAACAGCGCGAATACGGCTTCGTGAACAGCGACAATCTCATTCCGCAGAAGGCGCGGCTGCTGCTTGCGCTTGCGTTGACGAAAACGTCCGATCCGGCCGAGATCGCGCGCATTTTCTCGGAATACTGATCGCTGTTCGCAAGCGGATTCGAACGCTGCGATGGACGACCGATCTGAACCTGTCGTCGAAGCGGCCCCGACCGACGATGATCTCGTTAGCGATCTCGAAGCGCGCACGGATGACCTCCCGCATATTCTTGCTGAGTCGGACTGGCGGTCCCCGCTTGCCGAACCCGTCGCCGCATCGGCTGCGCCTGAGGAGGCCGAGCGCTCGCAGCCTATCCTGATCGCGCTCATCGTCTCCTGCGCCTTCCTCATGCAGGGCATCGACTCGACGATGCTGACCACGGCGATCCCGACCATGGCGCGCGAGATGAATGTCAGCCCGCTGGCGTTGCATTTCGCCGTCACCGGCTATCTCGTCAGCCTCGCGGTGTTCATGCCGGTCAGCGGCTGGTTCGCGGATCGTTTCGGGGCGCGCCGCGTCTTTTGCGGAGCGATCGTCATCTTCACCTTGGGTTCAACGCTGTGCGGCGCGTCGAACAGTCTTCCCATGCTCGTGGCGGCGCGCATCGTTCAGGGGTTCGGCGGGGCGCTAATGACGCCGGTCGGCCGCCTGATCGTGCTGCGCGCGTTCGGTCCGGGCAAGACGCTCGACGCGATGACCTATCTCACGCTGCCGACCCTGCTCGGTCCGCTCTGCGGTCCGCTGATGGGGGCCGCCATCGTCACCTACGCGCCGTGGCAATGGATCTTCTATGTCAACGTGCCCGTCTGTGCGCTCGCGATCGCGGCGGCGCTCGCCGTCATCGAGAAGAATCCGCCCGGCGCTCCCGATCCGTTCGACTTTAGCGGATTTCTCATCGTGGGAGCAGGATTTCTCCTCGTGCAGCTCGGCGTGGAGAATCTGGCGCATCCTTTTCTCGCGCAGGTCTGGACGGCGATCGCCATCATGGTCGCGATCATCATCGCTTTGCTCTACCGGCGTCACGCCGCGCGGCGCGAGGATCCGGCCTTCGATCTCTCGCTGTTTTCAAATGCGAACTACTCGATCGGCGTCATCGGCGGCGGCATCGGGCGCATCGGGCTCAACTCAGCGTCCTTCCTGCTGCCGCTGATGCTCCAGATCGGCTTTGGCCTCAGCCCGATCGCATCCGGGCTCTATACGCTGACATCGGCGCTCGGCTCGCTCGGCTCGAAATCGATGCTGCAGGCGATCATCATACGTCTCGGATTCAAGGCGCTGCTCGTCGCTCTTGTCTGTCTCGGCTCGGCGCTGCTCGCGAGCCTCGCCTTCGTCGACCGCAGCGCGCCGATGGCGCTGCTTGTCGGGCTCGTGGTCCTGCTCAGCATGATCCGCACCATGCACTTCAATTCGGTCAATACGCTGACCTACAGCGACGTGCCGCCGGAAAAGCTTAGCCGCGCCGTCAGTTCGGCCGGCGTGATCCAGCAACTCGCCATGGGCTTTGGCGTGTCGGCGGGCTCCGCGACGCTGGCTTTCGTCGCCGCCGACGGCCATCACCTCACCTTGCCAGATTTCTCAGTGGCGTTTCTCGTTATGGCGATCGTGCCGTTGCTGTCGCTGCCGATCCTGTTCGCGATCCCGAAGCGGACTGAAATCGCGTGACAGAGCTAGAAGGGCAGGGAAAGGCGTCCGAGAACCTTTTCCGCGAAGATGGCGGATGCGAGCACCGTCTGGTCGCCGTTACGCGGCCCGACCAGTTGAAGCCCAAGCGGCAATCCGTTTGAGGACAGGCCGCAGGGCGTCGTCGCCGCGGGAAAGCCGACAAGGCTCCAGGGCGAAAGCAGCGAGGCGTCTCCGGTCGATTGCAGGCCTTCCGGCGCGGGTCCGGGCGCGGTCGGCATGATGAGAATGTCGACCTCTTCGAAAAGCATCATCAACTGCTCGGCCAGCATGCGGCGCGCCCGCAGCGCCTGGAGATAATAGCTGGCGGGCACCAGCGAGAAGGCTTCGACGGAGAGCCGGTGTCGTGCGCTCATCCGGTCGCGATCGGTTGCGAGCCGTGTCGCGTGATAGGTGATCATCTCCGGGTTCATGATCAGGCGGTGGATAGCCTGGAACGAACTGAACAGCGGCGGGAGCTTGAGTTCGGTGATAGTAGCGCCCTTCGCCGCGAGCTTGCGCGCGGCGTCCTCGACCGCCGAGACAGTATCGCTATCGCTTTTCTCCAGGAAATAGCCGCGCAGCAGGCCGAAGCGCCAGCTTCGTTCCGAAGATTGCGGCGCCAAGGACTGCTTTGCGATGGCGTTGAACATGAGCGGCAGGTCTTCCGCCGCACGCGCGATCACGCCGGGATGATCGAGCGACCAGGACACGGGCAGACAGCCGGAGCGCGACAGCGCGCCATAACTCGGCTTGAATCCGGCGACGCCGTTATAGGCGGCGGGCCGCAGGTTCGAGCCGCCGGTCTGCGTGCCGATCGTCGCCGGCGCCATGCGCGCGCCGACCGCCGCGCCGGAGCCCGAGCTTGATCCGCCGGCGGTGTGCGCGAGATTCCACGGATTTCGCGTCTCGGGTGGAATTCCCATGCCCGCGAATTCGACCGTCTCGCACTTGCCGATGATGATCGCGCCGGCCGCGCGCAGCGACGCCGCGACGCCTGAGTCGGGATAGCGCGCTGCGGGATCGGTGGTCTTTGAATTTGCGACGGTTGGCATGCCCTCTACATGGAAGACGTCCTTTACGCCGACCGGCACGCCGTGAAGCGGGCCGCGCAGGCGGCCGGCCCGCGCCTCGTCGGTCATGGCGGCGGCGGTCTTCGCAGCATTCTCGCGATCGAGCCAGGCCCAGGCGCGCACCTTCGGTTCCAGCTCGTCAATGCGCGCGTAAGCCGCGGCGACAGCCTCGCTCGCGCTGACTGAACCGCGCGCGATGGCGCCGGCCAGTTCGCAGGCGGTGAGATCGTGCGCCGGCGTATTCATGCGAGCGTCCCGTCGGCGGCGATGTCTTGGCCGAACAGCGGTTCGACATCGTCGGGGATGTTCAGCGCGCTCACTGTCGCCATGGCGTCGGCAATCAGTTTGAGATTGTCGTCGAGCAGCGCCGCCTCCTGCACGCCCCAGATCGCCGCCGCGTTGAGAGCGAGCAGGCGATAGGCTTCTTCTTGGGAGACAGCGGGTTTCAGGCGCATGGCGGGACCGGCGGCGAGCGATCGACGCGGCATGATGCGCGCGCGCAAGCCGGCGCGCCGAATGACCAATTCTCACGCCGTCGATGAGAAAACACGAAGCGTCTGTCGCGTCCGCTTTCGCTAGCCTCTCCGCGCTCGACACTCGCCGGGAGCGCGCCATGGCCGTTTGGGAACAGTTCCTCACCGAAGATGACAGGAAAGTCCTGGCCAAGCGCAAGGCGCGGGCGAAGAACGACCTTGGCGCGAAGCCGGCGCTGCTGCTCGTCGACATGCAAATGACGGCCTGCGGCTATGACAAGCCGATCTACGAACAGCTTGAGGAATATTCAGGCGCGTGCGGGCCGCACGCATGGAAAGCGATCACCGTGCAGCGGAAGCTGCTCGCTGCAGCGCGGCAGGCGGGCATGCCCGTGATCTATTCCAAGCATCTGTTCAAGCCGGAGATGGGGCTCGCGAAGGCCGGCGCCGATAGCAATTTCAGCTCGCTCAACGCCAAGTCGGAGGTTCCCGCCGAGGTCGCGATGCAGCAGGGCGATATTCTCGTGGAGAAGCAGACGCCGAGCTGCTTCGCCTACACCAACCTGCCGCTGATCCTGAACGAGAAGGGGATCGACAGCCTTCTCGTCGGCGGCAACAGCACCAGCGGCTGCGTGCGCGCCACCTGCGTCGACGCAGCCGGCTTCGGAATCAAGGTGCAAGTCATCGAGGAGGCGACCTTCGATCGCATCGAGTTCTCGCACGCGGCAGCCTTGTTCGACATGCAATTCAAATATTGCGACGTGATCTCAGCGGACGAAGCGCTCGCCGCGATCTCGAAATTCGGCCCGAAGCCTGCGATGGCGGCGGAATAGGCCATGGTTTCCGATCCCCAGCGCTATCCCTATTCCGCCATCATCGACCGCGCCCCGCTCAAGCTGCCGAACGATGCGCGCGTGGCGATCTGGGTGGCGCCGAATGTCGAGCACTATGAATACAAGCCTCCGGCCAATCCGCACCGCAATCCCTGGCCGATGCGGCCGCATCCCGACGTGCCTAACTATTCATGGCGCGACTACGGCAACCGCATGGGCGTGTGGCGGATGTTCGACCTGTT
This sequence comes from Terrirubrum flagellatum, assembly GCF_022059845.1. Classification (GTDB taxonomy): domain Bacteria; phylum Pseudomonadota; class Alphaproteobacteria; order Rhizobiales; family Beijerinckiaceae; genus Terrirubrum; species Terrirubrum flagellatum. Next base: position 24,290 of record NZ_CP091853.1, read on the forward strand.
CGACAAGCACGATATTCGCGGCACCGTCTCGATTAATGTCGCGGTGTTCGACCATTTCCCCGAGATCGCCGAGGCGATGGTGGCGGGGAACTGGGACTACATGTCCCACGGGATCTACAACACGCGTTACACCTTCGCGATGGACGAGGCGCTGGAGCGCGCGATGATCGAGGATGTCATCGCCACCGTGAAAAAGCACACGGGCAAGATGATTTCCGGCTGGCTCGGCCCGGCCCTGTCGACGACGCTGCGCACGCCCGACCTGCTGGCGGAATATGGCGTGAAATACTGGGTCGACTATTTCCATGACGATGAGCCAACCGAGATCAGCGTGAAGTCGGGCCGCATGATCTCGATCCCCTACAGCATCGAAATCAATGACGCGATCGCCTGCCACATGGGCCTCCAGTCGGGCGAGACCTTTGGTCAGATGATCAAGGACCAGTTCGACGTGCTCTACGCCGAGGGCGAGACCCATCCCAAGGTGATGGCGATCTGTCTGCATCCCTACATCGTCAACACGCCGTCGCGGGAGAAGTATCTCGACGAGGCCTTCGCCTATATCAGGTCGCACGACCGGGTCTGGATCACGACGGGCGAAGAGATCGCCGACTATTATTACACGCACTCCTACGGCCGACGCGAGGGCCTCTCCGCGGCGCCGATGCCGATGGTCGCATAATGGATCTGAGTTACAACGATCGCAACATCCATGCGACGCGCATGGATCATGATCATTTCGCCTATTCGCCCTTTGTCTCGCGCCCGAAATTCGTGTGGCCGAACGGCGCGAAACTGGCGGTCGTCGTCTCGATCGCGGTGGAGTTTCAGGACCTGATCGTTCCCGAGGGAACTTGGCGCCCGCCGGGCAGCCCGATCCATCTCGATGTTCGCCATTGGGGCCATCGCGACTATGGCGCTCGCGTCGGCGTCTATCGGCTGGCGTCGATTCTTCAGCGGCTCGGCGTCCGCGCCACTGTCCCGATCAGCGACGCCGTGCTGACCCGCTCGCCGCGCGTGGCGGAATATCTTTCAGGCTTGGGCTGGGAGCTGCTTGGCCATGGCGAGAAGAGCAACCTGTACATCACCTCCGCCATGAACGAGGCCGAGGAATGGGCGGTGATCAAGGGCTCATATGACGCGATCATGGCGGCTACGGGCGTCGCGCCGCGCGGCTGGATGGCGCCCCTGCAAAGCGAATCCGACCGCACGCCTGTGCTCGCAGCGCGCGCAGGCTTTGACTACACGCTCGACTGGTCGAACGACGACCAGCCCTACGAGATGCTTCCGCCAGAAGGCCGACTTCTTGCGCTTCCGGCGTCGGTCGAAACGAGCGACGCCTTCGTGCTTGATCTCCGCAATCAGTCGACCCTGCAATTCGCCCAGGTGTTGCGCGATCATTTCGACGCGCTGCTGGCCGAAAGCGCCGCCACTGGCCTCGCCATGACAGTCAACCTGCAGGCGCATCGTTCGGGGCAGCCGTTTCGGTCGAAATATATTGCGGGCTTTCTCGCTCACGCGAAAGCGCAGGAAGGCGTCTGGTTTGCGACAGGGTCGGAGGTGGCGGACGCTTGGCGCGCAGCAACGGGCAAGGAATGAGGAACAAGGGATGAGGGAGACGCCATGAGTTTTCTCGCAGCCGCGATCCAGTTGGGGCCGGCGAGTGATACGATCGCTAAGACCGCCGACCGGATCGTGGCGCTCGTCGATGAGGTGGGCGGGCGCGGCGTCAAGCTGGCGGCCCTGCCGGAACTGGCGTTGACGCCTTACTTCGCCGCCAAGGTTCAGGACGTGGATTGCTACTTCCTCCGCGAGGAGAATGAGGCGGCGATGGCGCGCATCGCCGCGGCGGCGAAGGCGAGCGGAATCGCGCTGTCGCTGCCTTTCGCCGAGCTCGCGGGCGACAGCTTCTACAACAGCATGGCGTTTCTCGATGAGCAGGGCCGGCGTCTCGGACTGTTCCGCAAGGTGCATATTCCCGGTCAGCGCGAGCCGAAGCCGGAGGGCGCTTTCACCATTCTCGAGAAGCGTTATTTCACGCCGGGCGATCTCGGCTTTGGAGTGTTTGCGACAAGGTCGGCGAAAATCGGCGGGTTGATCTGCTACGACAGGCGCTTCCCCGAATCCTATCGCGCTCTCGGGCTCGCCGGCGCCGAAGTGATTCTTGTCGGCTACAACACGCCGGCGACGCCTCCGACGACGCTGGCGAAGGCGCGCCGCATGTCGGAGCTCGCCATGCGCGGCGGCGCTTACTCCACCGCAAGCTACGTCATCGGCGCGGGCAAGGCGGGACGCGAAGATGGCGCGCGCTTCATCGGCGGCAGTCTCGTGATCGGCCCCGACGGAGAGATCCTGGCCCGCGCGAAGACGGAGGGCGACGAACTGGTGGTGGCGGAGATCGAGCTCGCCAAGGTCGAGGCCCTGCGCAAGCGCTGGAACTATGAGGAGAACCGACGGCCCGAGGTCTATGCCGCTGTGGCGGCGCCGGAAAGCGCAGCGGCCTGACGTGGAAGAAACTGCCTGATTCCCGGTCAGGCTTTCGCGAATGAAGCGCCGCGCGTGCGAATGGGCGGTGCCCTGAGCCTATTGCAATAGCAGAGATGAATTTGCGGGCGCCGGCGAGATGAGCGTCAGCTTGCTTATTTGCTCACGGCGTCATTGAGTTGCGAAGAGCGAAACCGAACGGCGTCAGCCGGTTGCGTGCGTCCGCATGGTTCCGGAAAGCGGCAAGAAGCGATCGCAAAATCGCGCGCGATGGGGCTGGCATGCTTGATGCAACGTTGGGTCATCAAAAAAGCGCGGAATGTTCGACAGGCGGCGTCTTCGCCATCGTCGGGCTGCGCTTGAAAACAAGCAAAAATCCGGGAGACGAACGCCTTTCGAACCGCTGGAGTTTGTCAGGTGAGACGTCGTGTGTCGCTGAACGCCGTCCGCGCCTTTGAAGCGGCGGCGCGCTATCGTAGTCTTAAACGCGCCGCGGACGAGTTATGCGTGACTCCGACGGCTCTCAGCCACCATGTGCGGTGGCTTGAGGACTTCCTTCAGACCCAGCTCTTCGAGCGCAAGAATGGCGGCCTGACGCTGACGCCGATTGCGAAAGCGTGCCTGCCCGATCTGACCGAGGGGCTTGACCGGATCGATGCGGCGCTCTCCGCGATGGCGCAAGACACCAAGCGCAAGACGGTTGTGGTCGGCGCATCGCCATCGGTGACAACCCTGTGGCTGCTGCCGCGATTGCACCGGTTCGTCGATAATGCGCCGGGCGTCGACGTCGTGCTCACCGCGCTGAATGCGCGCAGCTTGCTCGTAGGCTCGGACATTGATCTCTCGATCTGCAACTGGAACGCAGGCTGGGACCAGCGCCTCGATCAGATGATGGAGGACGAGATTGTTCCGGTTTGCGCGCCGCGGCTGCTGCAGCAATGCATGACCGCGGGTCGCGCCGCGCTTGAGACGCTGCCGCTGATCCATGACGATAAGCGACTCGCCCTGTCGAATGGCGTCTTTCCCACCTGGCAGCGCTATTTCGAAGAAGTCGGCGTCCATCGCGAGACCAGCAAGGGCTTGCGCTTCGACCATTCGAGCTTCGCTGTCGCTGCGGCGATCGATGGCCATGGCATGTTGCTCGGCCGCAGCCAGCTTATCTCGATCGCGCTCGAAGAAGGGCGGCTCGTACGCGTTTCGGATCAAACTTATCCAGTAAAGTTCCAATATGTGCTGGCGTCGAAATGGCACCCTGACAGCGAGGGGCCCGCGCAATTCCGCGACTGGCTTCTGAGCGAGGCCCAGTCGACCCCTCCGGTCGCGCTCCAGGCGATGCAGTAGCGCGGTTTTCAAATTGACGCGGCGGCTGGCGCACTGAACCTATTTCAGGGCCAGTCAAAGTAACTACCGCGAAAGGCGATAAGCGGAGCACGCCCCAAATCGACCGCGGTGGCGACAACGCGGCCAATCATGATCGATACGCCGTCGCGGTCGATTGTTTCCTCGAGAACGCAGTCGATTGCAGCCAGCGCGCCAATAAGCACTGGTGCGCCGGTGCGAAGCTCGCTCCATGGGCCAGGCTCGAAGCGATTCGCGCCCTTCAGGTCGGAATTACCGCCAAAAACTTCGGCGATAGCCCGTGCGCCAGCAGGCAGATAGTTCAACGCGAAGTTTCGTCCGTCGAGTACAGCCGAGCGCGCAGACGTTTTCTTGTCTATTGAGACAAGCATGAGCGGCGGACTTGCCGAGACGTGTGAGGCCGAAAATCCGAGAAACCCCGCCGGGCCCTCAGGCCCCTTCGCGGTCACCACTGTCACGCCAGTGGCGCGTTGCCCAATGATGCTCCAGAAAGAGCGCACATCGATGCTTTCTGATAAGATCGGTGCTGTACTCATAGATCAGGCGCCCTGGGCTGCGAGAGAGGGCAAAGTGCGATAGCGGCCGTCGACATAGAGGAGCGGCGCGACGTGATCCTGCCACAGCTCAATGGCTTCAATCATGCCGATGAAAATCGTGTGGGTCTCAAATTCGATCGATTTTGCGACGCGACAGTCGAAACTAGCGAGAGAATCGACCAACGCCGGCGCTCCGGTGATCAATGGCGCCCAGGTTCCCTCGGTAAAACGAAGCTCCTTCCTAGGCGAGCTGAAGCTGCTTGCGATTGCGGCGTCAGCGCCGCCAAGGAGATTTACGCAAAAGACGCCGGCCTTATGGAACAAGCCGTGGCTTGACGAGGCGCGATGCACGCACACCAAGAGCGAAGGCGGTTCCCCCGACAGCGAGCTGACCGCAGTGGCGACGAGGCCCGAATATGTATCGTTATGCCTCGTCGTCACGATCGAAACGCCGGATGCAAGTCGCCGCATTCCGCGCTTGAATAAGTCGACGCTTGTCATTCACATCCCATCTCAGCGACAAAGGGCAACCTGCGTCAGCTTCCAACTTGATTGCTCGCCACGACCACAAGTCTGGCCTCCGACTCGGGTCTGGGAAAATGATGATTTCTCATGAAATCAGTGAGAAATCTTCGAGCTGAATTCGGGGGCGTTTCCGACCGAGCTCAAGGATTTGGCGTGAGCCGGCCGCTGCCAACCCTAGAAAGTCTGTTTTCGATCCGAGTTCGTGATTGGACATCGGTTTGAACCCCACGAAGAGTGGTGCTTCGTCAAGCAGATCGAACCCGAATTGCAGCGGCGCTGGCGCGCTGCAATCCCGCTGTTCAAAGCGATAGCGGCGAGAGCAACCTGCATCTGGTGGCGCATGTGGCGTCCGCGGAGCGCACCAGACGCACGATGAAATTTGTGAACTGCTCTGTGGGGCAATACGAGCAGCGAGCGGCTATATATCCGCGGAGTATGTGAATGGTGCTGCGAAGAGGCCCTATCTCAGCTTAACTCGATCTCAGGTCAGAACCCGAGACCATGGCGCGCGCAGGGCGCACCTGATCCGTGCGCGATTCTGAATCCTGGCGAAGTCATATGATGAAGAAGACTCTTTTACTCAGTTGATGCGGATGGGCAGTTTTCGCTGTATGCGCAGGGGTCGCCGACCGCGTCTTGGAAAGACGAGCAGTTTCAATCCGCATTTATTGCCGGACGCTCGACAATCGATGTTGATAAGCGCTTGGCGGATTACAAAGCGCTACTGCTCGCATGTGTGATGACGCGCCCGCGGCGATGTTGTTTTCTCAACCGCTTGTTTTTGCCCGCTCAAAACGGGTGCTTTGGGAAAAGCGTGCTGATGATTGGGTTGTTGCAACGGACTTTCGGCTCGCTGCGCGATAATGTTGCTTGTGGCGGAGCGGCGCGCTGGACGGCGTTTCGGGAGCGGCATTGTCCGGAACACGATGACAACCTAGCAACGATGTTCGTGAAATAAAGCTTTTGGCCCGGACCGGATCGGCGCGTTGCAGAGTTCCAGGGCACCGCGATTGAGATTGCAGGGAGACATTAGTGGTGACGTACATGGTATGCACGATGATTATTCATGACCCCAAGACATATCGCCGGTACAGCGATTGCACGCCGGCGACATTGCGGCGGTACGGCGGGAAATTTCTGACGCGCGGTGAGCCTGTGACTACGCCTGAGGGGCGCGAATTTGCGGAGCGGATGGTTATTCCCGAATTCCCAGATCGGAAGTCTGCCGAGGCGTGGTATGACGATCCGGACTATCAGCGATTGTGCGAGTTTCGGCAAGCTGCCTCAGGGGGCGGATGATCCTGCAAGAAGGGGGAGATGACCACACGTCGCCGTCCACAAAGGTCTAGTGCAGCCTCCTCGAAAGAGCGATTTGATTGCAAAGAGGAACTAAAGAGGCAAATCTGTTCTGCACGGCAGATGACATTCTGCGCCTAAAGATTTTATGAACGGGAAGGATGGTCGCGGTCAAGATCGTTTGAAGATGACCTTTGGCTTCCGAAAAGCGTCCCGGGGCGATTTACTATTGAAACCCGCCATTACCGAAAAGTACTGCAGCCATCAGGCTGAGTTGCATCATAACTACTGCCGGCGCACACAAACCGGTTATTCGCGAAACTTCACATTAAGCTGTAGCGTGAAGGTCCGCTTCCGAGAAATAGCACGAATGTCCGGTTTTGGCGCTACGGCCGCGCGGGGTGCTGCTGCTTATCTCTTCGATCCAGTACTCCGCAGCGGTTGAATTGAAGGAGCATGTGCGGCGCAGTGCTCCTCGCCCGGCTCACAGAAATGCGCTCGTGAACAGCACTATCGGCTGGCGGTCAGCGCGCTTGCGCTCAGCGGGTCTGCGCTCCCAGCCACGCGACCGCTTCACGGGCCGCTGCGAGCGCATCATTACGTGAAGAGAAGACAAGGCCCCAGAAGCCTCCAGTCGGCGTCCACGCCCCGCCGTCCTCAATATCGCGACGGAACTCGTCGTAGCCGAACGTGCCGTCTGGACGCTTGAACAGGTCGACACAGCGGTCATGTTGGTCGTTTTCGATGCTCTCGAACACAAACCATTCTTTGGGGAAAGCTCTCGGCATGATCAGTTACTCCGCAGTTGGATAGTCAAGATAATCCTCGGTCCCCTGCGTATACCAAGTGGCGACTTCATCGACCGCCAACGGGAGCCCTTCCCGAAAGCGCCGAACGAGATCTAGATTGGAGAAGAAAAGTCGGCCGAAGCCGATTGCATCGGCAGCGCCGGAGGAGACTGTGGCGGTGGCACCCACGAAGTCGTAGTCGATGTTGAGAACCAGCGGGCCTGCGAAAGCCTTGCGGATCATCGGCGCGGGCGCGCCGCCACCGGCATGTTTAGCAACGCTAGGTGATCGGCCATGAGAAGGCGTCGAACTTCGCCTCGTCCAGTCGCCGGATAGAACGGCGCATCTGCTCAAGGCTGAAATTGGCGGTGGGATCCGCGCCCGGATAGCGCCAGGCCCCGGTATGGATCGCAGCCGGTCGCATGAAAGCACCCAAGTGAAGCTGGCGAGTGGCGGCCATCATCGTCTCCATTGCAAGTCCGCTGGCTCCCGGGCGGGCGTCGGCGGGAGGGTTCACGCGTCGAGGAACAGGTTTACGTGGGCCGTGAACTGCTCGGGGTACTGGTAGATCGAGCCGTGGTTGGCGTCGGGGTAAAGGATTAGCGTCGCGTCCGGGATGTGCTGCGCCAGGATGTACGAGTTGACCGTGTAGACGATAACGTCCTTGGTTCCATTCACGACCAGAGTGGGCTGCCGGATCGCCGCGAGATAATTGTAGGAGCCCGCGCGCTGCTCGCCCCATTCGCTGATCGCGGCCATTTGATTGGCCGCTGTTGCCTCGTCAGCCTCGGGGTCGCGGCCGTCGACGCGTTGTCGGAACAGCTTGAGGTAGCGTTTGCCAGCCGCCTGGCTCGCTGCCGAGGGGGTGAAATGGACGCGGAGCCAGACGTCATCCGGGTTCTCATAGGTGGCGCCGAAGACCTCCTGCGCCTCCGGGGTCAGTGTGGCCATGCCTTCGCCGCCGCGGGGGCCGGTTCCGACGAGGATCAGCTTTCGAACCAGGTCCGCGCCTTGCAGCGCAATCTCCTGTGCGATCATTCCGCCAATCGAGAAGCCCAGCACGTCGACCTGCGTGAGGCCGAGCGCGCGGATGAAGGCGATCGCGTTCGCAGCCATTTCGCGGAACGTCGTCGGCACCGTTCCGGTCGAGCTCGACACGCCCGCGTTGTTGAAAAGGATTACTTCGCGGCCGCGCGCGATCGCGTCGGTCACGGCTGGTCCCCAATGGTCCATCGTGCCGGTGAAGTGCTGGTTGAAGACCAGCGGAACGCCGCCGTCCTTGCCGAAACGGCGGTAGGCAAAGCGAATGCCGTTGGCCTCGGCGAACTGCGTGGGGGCGCTGTGATGAGTTATGCTAGGCACGGTGTAATCCTTTTGTGTTCCAGCGGGGCCGCTTGGCCGCCTCAGATTTCTCGGAAGGAGCAGCCACGTCGTCCCTGTTCTTTGCGGGACCGCGTCGGGCCGTCCCTGGATCGGGGATGATTACAGAACCGGAAATCAGTCCTCGGCTGCAGGTTGATTTGCTTGTCGTACTGTGGCGTACAAAGACAGACGTTCGGCGGCATCTTCTCAGGCAGCAAAGCTGGGGCGCGCAGCGATTTTGTCGTACCAGCGGCGGGACGCGCTGTTCCCGTCCGGGATAGCGAGATCCAGTGCCTTGGTTGCGAAGTCGACCGTGACGACCGCGGTAATGTCGGCCACGCTGAACTGATCGCCCGCGACGTACGGCGCCTGGCGGAGCCTGATCTCGAGATCGCCATGAAAATCCGCAATCCGCTGGCGGCCACGCTCTACGAGGTCCGGAATCTGCTCGTAATCGTGGGCGCCGGCGATCGCGCGCCCCCTGAGTCCGGGAACCTTATTGCGGACGGTTTCCATCACCGCTGCAAAGCCCTCGAGCTCCATCCGCCGTTCCCACATCGTCACCAGCGCTTTGTCTTTAGGCGATGTGCCGAGTAGCGGCGTGTTGGGGTGCGCCTCTTCGAGATAGCGCAGGATTGCAGGCACCTCGCCGATCGCCGTCCCGTCTTTGATGACGAGCGTCGGCACGACGCGGCGCGGATTGATCTTGGTGTAGGCTTCGGAGAACTGCTCTTTCGCGCCGAGGTCAACGGGGACGCGCGACACGCAAATCCCTTTCTCTGCGATGAAGATGCGAACGCGGCGTGAGTTGGGCGAGCCGCTCGACTCGTACAGTTTCAGGTGGTCGGATGACATGATGAGACCCTCGAACGGGGCAAGGACATGGGACAGTGTCGTGCGTGATGGAAGCGGGCCGGGACCCGCTGGATCAGCCCGCTGACTTGCCGCCGTCGACGGTAAGGATGTGGCCGGTCACGAAGCTGGCCTCGTCAGATGCCACGTAGAGGATCGCGCGCGCGATCTCGTCGGGTTGGCCAATTCGCTTCTGAGCGTTGAGGTTCGCAAGATAGGCCTTGACCTCCTCGCCGCCGGTGAAGCGGTCGAGCATGCCGGTCTGCACTGGTCCCGGCGCCACTGCGTTGACTCGGACGCCAAGGCTACCAACCTCCAGCGCCACAGATTTGGTCAGACCCTCGACCGCGTGCTTGCTTGCTGCATAAATGGACGCACCGGCAGCGCCTTCGTGCCCGAAGGTCGACGAAATGTTGACGATGCTTCCGCTACCTTGAAGCTGCATCACGCGCAGTTCGTGTTTCATGCTGAGGACGGTGCCGAGGACGTTGGTGTCGAAAGTAGCGGCATAGCTTTCCGCGGTTTGATCGATAGCCGGGCCGGGCTTGCCTTCGGTGCCGGCGGCGTTGACGGCGATATCGAGCCGGCCGAACCGCTCCACGATCGCATCAATGAGCGCTCGAACGTCGTCCTCGTGGCGCACATCGGCGCGGACGAATTCGGCTTCTGCACCGGCGGCGCGCAACTCTGCGACGAGAGCGGCGCCAGCGTCTTCGTGACGACCCGAGGCAACGATTTTTGCCCCTTTAGTCGCAAAGGCGAAAGCGGTGGCGCGGGCGATGCCAGTAAGCGCGCCTGTGATCAGGACAACGGGGGTATTCATATTATTTTCCTTTCGATACGGCGCAGTGGTGGGGCATGCCTGATTTGTCTGGGCGACGGGTGGGCCAAGCGAAACCGGATGAATATCTCGGCCGCTGCAAAGGAGATATGCTCAAGGATCTCCCGGCGAAAAGACTTTGTTTCTTGGACTCCATGCCTATAAGGTATGGCTTCATGGAAATCCGTCACCTTCGCTACTTCATTGCCGTCGCCGAAGAAGGCAGCCTGACGGTCGCCGCCGAAAAGCGGCTGCGCACCGCGCAGCCGTCACTGAGCCGGCAGATGCGTGATCTTGAGGCCGAGCTCGGCTGCGAGCTTATGGTTCGCGGAGCCAAGGGCATTGAACTGACGGCCGCCGGTCGTGTGTTTCTTGATCACGCGCGTGCCGTGCTTGTCCAAGTCGAAGCAACGATAGAGGCCACGCGACGCGCGGCGGCGCCTACCAAGTCGTCTTTCGTTCTCGGCTTCCTGACGGGTCACGAATTTGAATGGCTGCCGGCCGTGATGGGGATTATGCGGAACGAATTGCCTAACATGCAGGTCGTCATTCACAGCCTCTCATCGCCCGATCTTGCAGACGGGCTAATGCGGGGGAAGATCGACCTCGCTTTCCTGCGACACGAGCGCAACGCCCCAGGGATCGTCTTTACGCCGCTGGTTGATGAACCTCTGATCGTGCTCATGCCGGCTGATCACTGTTTGACGGCACACGACGCTATCACCGCCGAGGACATTGTCGGCGAGCAACTGGTCGGCGTACCCCACGACAAATCCCCGGCACTTAGGGCGGTGACCGATGCCTACGGCGCCAAGCTCGGCATTGATCTCACTCCCGATCATTATGTCGACAACCTCTCGATGGCGATGTCGCTGGTCGCATCGACCCGCGGCATTGCTCTGATGCCGCACTATGCGCGCAACCTGTTGCCGCCGACCGTCGTCAGCAGGTCGCTTGCCGGTGTGCCGCCGACAATTGACCTGTCGCTCGGCTACAATGAAGCGAATACATCGCCGCTTCTAAAGACCATCGTAGCAAAGATTGGCGATCTTAAGTTCGCCAATCGCTGAGCTTTGCGATGCCTAGTCATGATGTGGAGCCGATTGAGGGATTGATTTCCTTAAGCGCAAGAAGACGGCGAGCATTTCGACCGACGAGGCTGACCAAGATCGCGATTTGCGATCTGCGTGCAGCCTTAACCGCCACTGCGAATTCTCAGGGAAAACAATTTCGGGCCTTGTTTGATGCACAAAAAGACGAAAAATCAAAAGCAGACCTCAGGGTTGAGGAAATTCGTGTCGCGTTAACGAAGTTGGATGACAAGTTTGGCGACGGCAAGCCCGAAAGCGTGGTCGAGGTGTAATGCCTCGACGAGGTGATCGCAGTTCTGATCCTAATAGCTCTTCCGCGGGCTACGTCCCAAGTTGATGCTGAGCGGAATCAACGACAGAGCGAAAAGTATTTGATCCTGAATTGTTTGAATTCGGCGGACTTAAGCACCGGGAGACCTTGACCTTCCGCCTAAGGCAACTCCGTATACGGCTGGTGCGAACGGCTGGTTTGGAGAAGTGGCACGAATGTCCGGTATTGGCGCTACTGAGATAAGATGAGGTCGAAGGAGAATTGAATCGCGGCAACTTATCGACAATACGCGTTTGCGAGGGCACGCGTATAGGGAACAGCTTTCATTTTACCGCTCCATTGGCGAGCGGGTCGAAGGGAGTTTGAATGCTACTTCTGAGAGACGGCGTGGAGGAATACCGTCTGCCCGGGCTCGATCGCTACGTGTTCGGGTGAACCCTCGAACCTGACGCGGAAGCCATTTAGATCGTGGTCGCCAACGGCACGCTTTGCGCGCCAAGTAGCGAATTCGCCGAGTGGGCGCAGCTCCGTCACGACGGCAGGGAAGGGCCGTGCATCGCCTACCGTCAATTGCGTTGTCGCTCCGACGCGAATTCCGCCAAGTTGATCCTCTCTCATCGTAAATGCGAACCAAAGTCCGCGATCGGGAGCGAAGAGGAGCGCTGGCTTGCCGGGGCTTAGAACTTCACCGGGTTCGGCGATTAGTGTTCCGACGGCACCATTCTCCGGCGCTATAAGCGCAGTTTTACCGAGTTTAACGCGGGCGTCGGCAACGGCGGCGTCCGCCTGCAGCACCCTTGCGTCGGCGAGCGCGCGCTCCTCCGCAATCGGCCCGTCCTTGGCGGCTTTCCATTGGGCGCGTTTTAGATCAAGGTCGGCGGCGGCCTTGGCTAGGGAGGCGCTGCTTTCGTCAAGCTGGACCCCGCTGTTGAATCCGCGCGCTGAAAGAGCGGCGACGCGCGCATTTTGTTGGCGTGCGAGCGCAAGGTTGGCTTCGGCGGACCGAACCGCGTGCGCAGCGATTTCCACCTCTTCCGCGCGCGGTCCAGCGTAGAGACGATCGCGCTCTGCGCGCGCCGCCGCAAGCGCGGCTTCGGCTTCCACGAGGGCGGCGATCAAATCGGGGTTGTCGATGCTCGCAAGGAGAGCGCCCTTCGTCACGGTTTGACCGGGAGCTACTTCTATTCGCGCGAGACGCCCTCCAACCTCAGGTGCAATTCGAATCTCGGTGCGCCGCACCATCCCCGCAATCGGCGGTTGCGCCTGTCTTCGCGCAGGCAGAAGAGCGGCTGCGCAAACCGCCGTCGCGGAGAGCGCAGCGCAGATCTCGAGAACGATTACAACTGTGCGCCGCATTCCATTCATCTTGTCGCCTCTAGCGAATTTCCTCGGGAGCCAAGCAGCCAAGCAGCACAGGCGTATCCGGCCGTGAGCGTCCAGAGGGAACTCCAGTCATGCCAGACGTCATGCATTGAAGCGCCCATCTGATTGAGGCGCAGCAGTCCGTCGATGCCGAAAGTCGAAGGAATGGCAGCGCTCGCTATCTTCAATGGCTGCGGAATGGCCTCCGGAGGCCATGCGACGCCGACCAGAAAGAACAGCGGCATTCCAAGCCCCATGAGAAGAATCACAGCGGTCTCGCGTCGCTTGGCCAGTGCGCCTACGCATTGGCCAAGGAAGCTGACCGAGAGAATAAAGGGAATCGTGAAAGCCAGCAGATCCAGAAGATGATCGCTGGAGGCGTACCCATAAATATGAGGCAAGACAACGAGCGAGAGCGCAAAACCTGGTAGCGCAAGCGCGAGATGCGCGAGCGCTTGGCCGCCAATTGCGGTGGGCCGGGCTCTGCATTTTCGCGCTGCGATCCCTCCCTCCGCGAAGGCCACTCCGCCGAGCGTGGCGACGCCCATCATCAGCGATTGCTGAAGGATCAAGATGAAGGCGGCGGGAACCACGTAGGAAGCGTACCCGCCGGTGGGATTGAATAACGGCTCGCTTAGAAACGCCACCGGCGAACCTCGAACGATCGAAGCGCGATAGAGACTCCCACCCGGGCGCGCAGAGCCAACCTGCCGATCGGCGGATACGGCGGCGACGGCTTCGCTCACGCCCTGGAGCGTGCGATTGTAAAGAAGGAAATACGTGGAATCGATATAGAGCGGCAAATGCGCCGGCTGTCCTTTCAAGGTTTCGCGCTCAGAGCCGGCGGGAATGTCGAGGATGGCGAAGACCTCACGCCTTCCAAGTGCGGCCTGCGCCTCCGCAAGATTGAGCGGGCGTAGCGCGACTTCGGTTGCTTCATGCGCATTCAGCGCCTGCACGATCGCGCGGCTCACTTCGGAACGGTCATCGTCGACTACCGCGATCGGCACGTCGCGGATGAGTTGTCCTATGTAGGGTTGAGGATAGAGAACGGAGTAAAGCAAAGGGCCCATGACGATGAGGCCGAATGCGCCGGAATCTCGAAGTATCCGCGCATATTCGTTCTTGAAAGCGCGAGTGAGGCCGACCCGTTGCTCTGCGCGCTGTTCTGGCGGAGGCCCCGCGCTTCGAGGAGGATTGGGAAGGATGCTTCGCGCGTGAAGCCACGCGAGCCCGAAGAGAGCCGCAGCGAGAACGGCGAGAATTGCAAACGGTGCGACCGCATCCTGCGAAGGTGATCCTCGCGCGGCTTGATCGAAGAGGATTTGGATGTACCAGCGCAATGGCAGCACCGCCCCCCACGCGCGTCCAAAGCCACCCATGGCGAGGATGGGGAATCCTACTCCGGCAAAGCCGAATGCCGGCGAGCACACGATGCCTGTCAAAGTGAGGCCGACGGGAAGGCTGCGCGTGAGAAGCACAAACAGCGCGCCCAAAGAGAGATAGGCCGCGATCAGGAGCGCGGCGGCAGCGCCGACAAGAATGGGATCTCCTCTAAACGCGATCTGGAAGCCGCCGTGGATGATGAGAAGCCCGAGCACCATCATGATCGCAAAGATCACGAAATAGGGGGCAAGCTTGCCGACCAGGGCCGTCAACGGACTCTCACCCGACGTACGAAACCATTCATCTGCGGTGCGGCGCTCGCCAAACTCTGAACCGACCGCAAACGCACCAGCGATCGCGATTATGACGTGAAGGACTGTCGGCATGATCGCGCGCAAGAGAAATTGCGCATAGTTGAGAGCGGGATTGCTAAGAACATACTGCTCAACAAGCAGTGGGCCCGCCGCGACTTTGTTCGCCGCGCCCGATGTCTGCGTCTCTTCTGCCGCCGCTGCGGCTATGGCCGCCTGAATTGCGTTAGCCGCAATGTTGCCGGGCGTGAAAAACTGCTTGTTGTAGAAGGCGACAATCTGGGGCCGTCTTGCGGCGAGAAGATCGCGTTGGAAATTCGACGGAATATAAACGGCTGCGATGCTGTCGCCGGCGCGGATGGCATGCATAGCAGCGGCGAGATCCGATGAGCGCGCCGCGATCTCCACGCCCGGCGCAGCGTTGATCGCCTGTATGAATCGTTCCGAAGTCGCAGATCGATCAGCGTCAACGACATCGATCCGTAGACCTCGGATGACCGCGTCGCTGAAGGCGCCAGCAAGCAAGAGGAACGCGATGAGAGGCGCCGCCACGACCAACAGCAATGCGACGGGATCACGCCAAATCCACCTGACCTCGCGCGCGGCGACTGCGCTTAGGCCGGTTTCTATTTCAGGAGCGGGCGCGGAGATCGACATAAGCACTCATGCCCGGCCGCAGTTCGGGAATATTCTCAACGGGGTAAGCGCGAACCTCGAACGTCCGGAGATCGAAATCGCCGGTCGCCCGAGTGGCCCGCCATCCCGCGTATTCCCCACGGGTTGCGATCGTCTTGACCTGAACGGCGATTTCCCGGTCGTTAAGCGCTGGGATCCTCACCTTCACGTTGTCGCCGACTTTGAGGCGTTTCGCGAGATCCTCGCGCAGATCAAAGCGCAGCCAAACGTCGCTTAGGTCAACCAGCGAGAGAAGTGGCGCGCCGGGCGTCACATATTCTCCGATCTCAACACCAATCTGATACACCTGCGCGCTGACGGGCGCTTTTACAGACAATTCATCGGCTTGCGCCCTGAGGGTAGCAATCGTAGCTTCCGCCCGTCGCACGCTTGCCTCTGCGACCGCGCGCTCTTCGATTGTGGCGCCAGCGAGAGCTTCGTCCAACGACGCACGCGCTTGCTGCAGAGAGCGCTGGGCGACTTCGAGCGCGGCCGTGGCTTCGTCAAGCCTCTGGACGGAGGCGTTTCCCTTTTCCGCAAGATCGCGCGTGCGTTCGAAATTCTGTTGTTGCAGTTTGAGGCTTGCCCCAGCCGCCGCCACCGAGGCTCGCCGAGCGTCGACAATTTCCTTCCGAGGGCCTACCAGAATTCGCGCCAGATCGGCGGCGGCGACGGCGCGCGCGGCTTCCGCTTCTTTCAGCCTGGTCAACAACTGCGGATTATCGATCGCGACAAGTAATTGTCCGGCTCGAACGTTCGAACCCCTTTCGATTGGGCGAGCTCCTACCCGGCCGTCAACTCGCCCTGCAATATCGACGCGGCGGGCGTCCGCCTCGCCTTGAACCAGCAGCGGTTGGGGCCGTACGGCGTACCACAGCGACAGGGCGATGATGCCCGCAACACTCGCCGCCACCACCAGCGACGCCGCTGAAGGCGACCGTCCGGCAGGTTTTTCTGTTTCAGGGCCAGGCTCTTCGACGACCGGCTGAGAGGATAGTGCGCTATCGGTCTGTCGATCTAGATCAGTTCCGGATGGAGGCGCATATGGCAAGCCATGACCGCTCACGGGCGCATCTCCGTCAGCCAGCGCAGGCCATTGATCCCGGGCAAAAATACATGCTCGCCGCCACGCACCGTTGTGAACTCCTTGAGTCCCGTCAGTCGCCGTCGCGTTGGCCTCGCCGGGAAGAGAAAGTCGTCAGCCAAATCCTTTCGGCCCACGATCGGATCGGTGCGCGATCCCTGCGAAATGAAGTCTCCGTCGTTCACCCATTGCGACTGTACAAACTCAAATTGCCGCCCCGGATTTGCGTTGATCATGGCGAGCACAATGCCGCGATCCTGCCCGTCGTCTTGGAGCGCCTCCTCCGGCAGCAATGGTCCGTAGGCCGCGCCGCGCCTGAGCACGCGGTGAAGCCGGACATCTGTGAGCGCATCTTTGAGTCCGTCGCGCGGGTTCACGCGCCGAATATGCGAGCCGAGCGGCGTCTTCCTGCCTTCTCGGTCATCATCGAAATAACTGAAAGCATTGTTTTTGAGCGGGTTGGCGACGCATGTCGGATCGTCCCGGGTTGGAGCAAGAGCGAGCGGACATCCGCTGCGCCAACGCCCCATCATCTTTGCTGCGAGAAATTCTTGCTCGTCCAGGTTTCCAGCACTCTCGCGAAGGAAGCTCCGGAAGGCCGCGACATGCTGTCGAATTTTCCGAATCGCGATGAAGGTTCCATTCCGCCACAGTTCTTCCGGCCCGCCCGCTCGAGCGACGACGCCCAATTCATTCTTGTACCCGAGGATGAATTCGCCCGCTTTGGCGGCTTCGCCCTGACCTGGAAGCGGCTCGCCTCCTTGTCCTTCGATGAAGGGGCGACTGATTCCGTCATGGAATCCGAAGTGCTCGCGTAACGTCGGAGGAACTCCAACGTCGAGCTTGCCGGCTAGCGATACGCCAGAAAGCCCGCCGACCGCTTCGTGCCCGATTGCGACCTTTTGATCGCGTAACGCCACGCTGCTCGCCATCACCATCACGCCGATGTCGAACCCAGTGCCGCCGTGAGGAAGATCCCAGTTCGCGGGATCGCTCTCGCCGATATCGCCGAGGAGCGCTTTCCGTGCAGCCATGCCTTGCCGGAACTCAATGGGAAATCCGGCAAGATGGTCCTCGCGCACTCCAAGCTTTCTTAGACCTTCATGGCTGAAGACGACGTTGATCCACGCTTTTTCGGGTGGATCCTCCCAATCTTGCGCCGAAGTCACATGCGGAGCGAGACGCGCCAGTAAAGTCCTGGCGGATTGCGCCTCATGAATCTCAAACAAGAGATAGGAGCCGAAATAGGGAAGGGGGCGACTGTGAAGCACCGTCCCTTGAATGTCCGAAAGCTCTAACGAGACCGGCATGTGTCAGCCAGCTGCGTCCAGGAGATCAGAGACAGCTTTGGAAACCTTTTTCATCCTCTCGATGTCACGCACGGATACATCGGGGTGGCTGACGTAAAAGAACTCTGCTTCGATCAGACGTTCTTCCACCCATTGGGCGGCGGCCGGGCTTTGGATGCCGGGATAGCCTTCAAAGACGCCCTCGCCCATAGCGTCCAGCCATGGATGCGCACCCGCGGCAATGTCGACCAGATACGGCTTGAAATCTCCATCATAGACGACCGTGAGGAGAAATCGCGTGTCGTTGTCGAACAGGAAACCGCGAAATTCCTGAACCGTTCCGACCCGGCCTTCCCAATATGCGGCTTCGGCTTGAAATTGTGGAAGGCGCTCGCGGAACAGCTTCGCGCCGCCCGGCGCGACCTTTCCAATCATCGTGAGCTCGCCGCGCTTGCCGATGCGCTTCCCCGGTCCGTCCGGCTGGCGCGCGATGACTTGCGCCATCGCCGTTCGCTCATTCTGCTGAATGTCGCTCATATGCTCCGCTCCTTGCGCGTGAAGTTGAATTCGAGATGCCGTTTCATGGTTTCCGTGTCGAGAAATTCGCGTTGGTAAATCATCCGCCCGCGCGCCCAGCGGCCGAAAACCGCAAAAGTAGTGTTGAAGAAGCAGCCGGAGCTGTAGCTAGTGCCTGTGATGCGGGCGACGGAGGCGCTGCGTGACCCATCGTAGCTCGTGAAAAGCTCGATATAGGAATCACAATCGACTCTGGCGTCTGGAAATGTTTCGCAAAATCTGCGCGCTTTTTCGAGATGGTCCGCTTTGCCGTGCTGACGCGTCTCGCCCGTTGCAAAACCGATAAATTCTTCCGCCAGGAATTCGCCATATGATTTCCAATCACGGGCGTTCCATGCGCGATCGATCGCTTGCATTTTCGCCAATGTCGTGCGGGCCGCCAACTCACGCTCCGTCTTTCGCGTGATCGCCTTGAATCGAACGCCAGCCGCCGCTTCGTCGTGCAGCGGAAACTTCGTAGACCCCTCGCCGAATTTGAAGAATCGGATCGTCGGTCGGTTCAATGCCATCCACCAACATAGTGGGGTCGTGATTCATCACATGGTCGCCAACGTCCTCCTCGGTAATGGGCGATAGCAGTTTCAGCCGTCCAATATCGATGCGCTTGCGACCTTTTGGCCACAGGGCGGTCGCGTCGTTGAGCGGGTCGCCGTCTTCGGCAAGCTCAAGCACAAAGTCGAACTCGGCGCCGACGCCAGATAGCAGGCGGTGCTCGAGCTCCCGATACAGGCTATCGACTTCCGATTGCGCCAGAGAAGCGACTGGCTGACCTTTTGTGCCCGAGACTGGCGCCCAGTGGCATCGTGCATGAGTCGCATTTCCCGCTTCATTCAAGAAGCGGAACACGTGGACGGCGTTAAACTCGGTATGGGCGAAGCTGACGGGAGCAGGACTCTCGGCGCGCATCTTCAGCACTTGCGCCGTATTCGCATTGTTAGCCAGGAAAGCTTGAAGCGCCGTCTTGTTAATCGGGCCGCCTGGCTCCGTCGGAAGTCCGGCTTCGAGTAAAGCGAGAAATTGTTCAACACTATTCGCAACGAACAACTTCTGGCTCAACATCACGACGTGCGTGACGCGTCCATCCGGCAGGTAGAAACGAGTCGCCATTCCGACTGTGTTGCCGAAATGCGCGAACGGATCGCCGCCGCCTTTCGAGAATCGCACGGTTACGGGGATCTCGTCGCCTTGCATATGGACGGCGCGCGTAAATTGGGCTGCCTTTGCGTTGGCGACGAAGACTCCGCGATAAAGCCTGCCATCCGCGTGGAGCGCGCGATGCTTGGGGTAGTCCCCAAGAATCCGCTTTATTTTTGTAACGATCTCCTCAGCGGAGCGATATTGGCTGTTCTGCGGCAAGGCAGCCTCCGACGCGGCTCAAAGGCGAGCTTTGCGAGACTATGACTTTCCGGAGCGGGAAGGGCAGTGAGGCTGCGAGCGCTAACGGTTAGCGGGCAGGCTGTCCTGATACTTCATCAACAGCGGGGCAAATATCGCGCTGTTCCGCAGCCGATCGATTCGGGCGTCTGTTCTGAGCCACGCCCGAGCCATTTCACGGCTCTCGATGCACGCCGCCAGCTCGGCTGCGGCACGGCCATCGTCCCCAACGGACAATGCGAGTGTCGCAACCGAGTAACGGCACGCGCTTGGAAATGCAGCGAGTAAACTACGAGCCAGGTCAGGCTCCCCCATCCAGGCCAACAGTTCGGCTCTTGCCAAGGCGAGCGTGGGTGGGAAATCCATCGCATTGGTCCACGAGCGGGCGATGCGCCCGGCTAAATCGCCGCGACCTCCGAACAGGTCGGACAATGCGAGATGAAATTTTACCTCCGGAGGCGATTCCTCACGGATCGCGATCGCGCCATTCTTCGTTGCCTCAAATCGGCGAGATTGAAAGTCGCATACGGCCTCGGCGATATCCTGCTGAACGGAAAATGGCTCGAGCGCGCGCGCCTCTCGAAAAAGGGTCTGCGCCTCATCATGACGCTCCAGGATTGTCAGGAACGCTCCGTATACGCGTCTCGCACGCGCATTCTCGCCGAGACCTATAGATCGCACGAACGAATCCTCCGCGCGGCGATCGAAATCGAACCACGCCAGAATAGCCCCGAGGGAGGCGTGCGCCTCCACGGATGAAGGGTCAATTGCTAGCGCCCTCCGCGCCGCCGCCTCGGCCTTCACGCGCGCTTCCGCGTGGCCGAGCAGCCCGAGCCGAAACATATCGCAGAAGCAATCCGCGATCCCGGAATGGCCACGCGCGTAATCGGGCGCCGTTTGAGCGATCTGCTCAAATGAGCTGAGAGCCCGGCGCAAGTTGTCCGGAGTCTGCAGATCCAGAAACTGGCGGCCGCGCACGACAGCGCCCAAGGCGTCAAGCGCCTGCGGACCGGGCCGAATCTGGTTCGCCCGCATCTTCGAACTGTCCAACCTGACGCGGTTGAGCACGGTCGCCGCGATGTTCTCCTCAAGGTCGACAAGGTCGCCATCGGGTTGATCGAACCGATCCGACCAGATGACGAATCCGTTGGCGTTCGCGACTTCAATTGTCACCCGCACGCGTCCTGACCCGCGGCGAATGGTGCCAAGAACGATTGCGTCCACACCTAGCTCAGACGCCAGCTCGGGAAGGCGTGGCTCCAGTTCTGCGCTGCGGAAGACAATACCTCGGGAGACGATGTGGAGGCCTTCGACCTTTCCCAACGCGTAAATCAGCTCGTCGGTGAGGCCTTCCGCCAGGCTGCTATCGATCGCGTTCTGGGACAACGATCGGAATGGGAATACCGCGACTGCGGCGCCGCGCCCTGGCTCGAAAATAGCGGCCTTCACGCCCGGGAGCGGAGCCGTGACTTTTGGCGTTCGGCGGGTAATGATGACTGAATATTTGCCGGCCGGCATTGCAATGCCGACAATATCGCTGGCGCCCTCTGCTTCGTAGTACTCTCCGAGCTTGCGACGGAGACGGCGAGCTTCGACTCTCACGGCAGAATCGATTCGAGGATCATAAGCCGGTTCACGGCCATAAACCTCATTGCCAATGACTGTTTCTTTTAGCGAGTCGCCTCTGCCAGCTAACGTCTCCTCGACGACGAACGTCAGCAGAGCGATCAGCCTCTCGGACCCCTCGAAAATGGAACTCGCCTTTAGCCGCGCGAGCTGAGCGCGGACTTCATCTGACGAGGGGCTCGCTGAATCGATCGTCGGCTCTCGCGTGGGGGTGGGGCGTCGGGTGCGCTCAGTCATTTCAAAAGTCAGTGTCTATCCCGACAGTCGAGCTCTTGGAACGAACATCGTGGCCGCTGTGGACGGCAAAGGCAAGCCATTGTTATCGCTCGTTAAAGCGTCAAGAGGTGGCGCCGTTAGCTCGGCCTGTAACCCCAACTCACAGGCGGCCATCGGCCGGCTGCTCTAGCTTTCTGTTGCGCTTCAACGAACGGACGATTGGCATGAATATGGACCAAGCAACCGCGCTGTCGGGTAAGGTAGCCGTCATAACTGGCGCCGCGAGCGGAATCGGCTTGGCTCTGGCTCTTCATGCCGCACGTCTTGGCATGAAGGTCGCCCTGTCTGACGTTAGTGACGACAGGCTATCTATCGCGCGAACGCAAGTGGAAGCCCTAGGAGCGCAGGCGATCGCCGTCAGGGCGGATGTGAGTAAGTTCGGCGATGTCGAACAGCTGCGCGATCGCGCGGAGAGAGAGCTCGGGGCGCCGTGGCTGGTCGCTAACAATGCAGGCATCACCAAGATCGCTTTGACATGGTCGCATAGCGCGGCGGACTGGCGTCGTATGTTCGACATTAATCTCTACGGGGTGGTGAACGGGCTGCTTGCGTTTCTTCCTGGGTTACGAGCGCGCCGGAGTGGTTACATCCTGAACACGGCTTCCGCCGCGGGGCTGCTGACGATACCTGCGGCATCGGCCTATGTCGCGAGCAAGCATGCGGTAGTCGGGTTATCGGAAACCCTTTATCGCGAGCTGTCAGCAAGCCGATCCGGCGTCAGCGTTTCGGTGCTTTGTCCGGCCTTGGTCAAGACGAACATCATGCAATCCAGTGATGCCGCCGGGGCCGGAAGCGCTATGCAATCATCTCACGCAATGAGCCCAGAAGACGTCGCTGTACAAGTTTTCGACGCGATTGCTGCCAAGCGATTTTGGATATTGACCCACGCGGCGCATATGGAGCCCTATATTCGCGCGCGCGCCGAGCAAATGGTGACTCAAGAAAATCCGGACCTGAGCAGCGCGGATCCAGACGTGGCCAGAAGTTCATCGGCCGCCACGGGCGTGGACTTTCTTGCAGCGCCCTCTGCGTGAGCGACGAGTCCTGAGTGCCCGTGGCGGTAGGTAGGCCTCAATGTGAGGTCTTCTAACTCGATTGGGCCCTCCTAAGCTGGGGAACGCTCCAACGTAGTTCGTCCGGAGAGGCCGTGCGTGTAGCTGAATGTCGGCTTTGAGATCCGACGACGAATGTCCGCACTTGGCGCTTGCTGGCCACGCCTAGGCTGCTCGGCAATCGGCAAATCATTCGCGCAGTTGGCGCCAGAAGCACGCCATCGGGCGATCAGCGTCCAACCCACTCTCTGCAAGAAATTTAATAGGTCCTGAACCTAGAACGCCAACCGCTGCAGCAGGGCAGCGACGAAAAAGTTGCCTGATTGCGGCTTTCCCTGAGCCGTGCCGCTGACGGATGTTGAGGCGTTGATGGTTTTCTCCAAATTGGAGATGGCCAGCTTTCCGTCGAGTTGCTGATCTCCTGTAAAGGAAGTCAGCAGCACACCAACCATGCAGCCGGGAATATCGTCGAGCTTGATCTCCGTCGGAAGCATCAGAACTCCAGTCCGGATGCAATCGACCGGCGTTTTTAGATCATTCTTGGGTTTCCCTAGCACTCGGGTAAGAAACTCCTCGCCTTTGCCAGAGGGGTCGGTCAGCGTCAGCTTGAAGCTAAATATGCTGTCCACGTTCGCTTTTAGGACGAGGCTGAAGGTCCACGCGCTTTCCGTCGGTTTGGGCGCCGGCGGCAGTGGAGGCGGCGGGGGCTTCGGACCAGGCGGCGGAGGCGGAGGCGGTAGAGGCGGCGGACCGGGTAGCGGTGGCTCTGGAACGGGAGGCGTTGGGTCCGGAGGCGTCGGGCCCGGCTTACCGGCCATCGCCTTGTCGAGCGCGGCGATAGTCTGGATGCCGACGACGTGGTCTGGAACCGTCTGACCGACGCCGAGGATCGGCTTGGGACGATGAGCGCTCTTGAACTTGAACACCGCATTCGCCGTCGACTGTCCGTAGACGCCGGCCGGATCAGTGATGTCGAAACCCAGCGTTATCAGCGCGGTTTGGATGCGCTCGACCGCTTCCTTGGTGCCGGGAGAAGCCGGCTTGCCGACATAAAAGTTAAACTGATGCGAACGGGCGCAGGCCTCCAAACGATCACTGACCACCTTTGGGGGCGCCGTGAATAAGGGTGATGAAAGCGTCATGTGCCCCTCGAAATGCCTCAGATCGAGATGCCGCATATTGCCGCGCGAGAGAGTAGAACGGCGTGCTGGCGCGCACGCTGCGGTTTGGACGCGTTCTCTGGAGAACAGACTGCCGCCCGGGAGAAGAGCGAGGCGGAAAGTCCGCTTCGCAAGCGGGCCGCCGCCAATCAATGGAATAGAAAAGGCGGCTTCCAAGCCGCTTTAGCTGAGCGTTTCAGACCTTTCACGCGCCGCGAAGATCGATAGCTTGGTATCGCTTGCCGTCCGGTCTGATGATTTCCATCCGCCGGTCCCAGCCACGCCGCTTGACGATCACATTCTCCGCTGCGGTGCGGACTCCGAGCTCCATCTTCACGACATCGAGCGCGAGCGCAGTTGCTTGCTCCTTGATGGGTGAGACATTGCAGATTCTCTCGGACGGCCTCTCCGGAGCCGGCCTGCGCCATTCCTTCTCGCCGTCGAAGCCGAGCAGAGGCTCTGCGTTCAACTGCTAAATCGCGCGGCTCCGCTACCTTCGCCGCGGTAGCCTCTTGGAAGGCCGGCGGCTTTTTTGTTCGGGCGATCGTGGCCGCGGGCCGCTGAAGGTCTTCGAAGGATGTTCTTCGCTAGCTTTTAGTTCAGAGCCGCCGCGTCGATCCGGATGAGACTTTCGCTTTCGCTGAGGCGCTTCAGGGCCGTCGTCGTTTACCGGGGATCGTCTGAGGCTGCGCTTCAGAGCATCTTTCAACAGCATCGGTCGATCGTGCTTCCTGAGCAAGTCTGTGAATGCTTCATCCGCCAGTTCTTGAATCGTGGCAATGCGATCCTTCGCGAGGGTGTCAAACCTGACGATCACTACGAACGCGACCTGCTTGCCGATTGTTCGCGACGTAGCATTCACGCTCCGACGTGGAGAAGTTCTTAGCGTGATCGGCGAATCCGGCGCCGGTAAATCAACGATCGGCAACGCCGTGATCGGCCTTCTGGCCGAAAGCTTCGCACAGACGTCAGGCTCGATCCGGTTAGAGGGAATTCCGCTGGAATCGCTCAATTCGACCGAGACGCGTGCGCTCAGGGGGCGGAGGATCGCAAGCGTCTTTCAGGATCATACGTCGTCGCTCGATCCTTTAATGTCGGTCGGAGCTCAAGTGAGCGAGACGATTGCGGCGCTCCTTCCAAATCTCTCCAGGGCGCAGAGGCGGGAGCGAGCCGTCGCGCTTCTCCAACAGGTCGGCATTCCGGACGCAATCCAGCGATATCACAGCTATCCCCATCAGCTCTCCGGTGGGCAAAGGCAACGTGTCGTCATCGCGATCGCCTTGGCGGGGTCGCCTTCGATTATCGTTGCGGACGAGCCGACCTCCGCTCTCGACGCCACCGTTCAGAAGCAGGTCCTCCAACTCTTGCGCGGTCTTGTTGAGGAGTCAGGGCTTTCGCTCATCCTGATCACTCATGACATGAGCGTCATTGCGGAGATTGCCGACAGTGTGCTGGTGATGAAATCGGGCGAGGTGGTTGAGTGCGGTCCAACGACGGAGCTGCTCGCGAACCCGCAGAACGCTTACACGCGGAATCTCCTGTCGGCTGTGCCGAAGCTTCATCTCTCACAGCGGAACATGGAGGAGATCGATGACGCTTCGTCCTCGTCGCAAGGTCGAATAGCCGAGGTGGTATCTGTCCGACGCGAGCCGATTCTTGTCGTTGAAAATCTCTCGAAGGCATTCGGAAGTGAGCGGAAGTTCGGCTCCTGGTTCGGCGGCGGACGGGCAAAGTTTGCAATGCGCAACATCGGGATTCGGCTCGGCCGAGGAGAAATTCTTGGTCTGGTCGGAGAGAGCGGCAGCGGCAAGTCGACGATCGGACGTATCCTCGCCGGGCTCGAAACGGGAGCAGACGAAGTCCGATTGAACGGCCGGGCATGTGATGTTGCGCGCAGCGGTGCGCGCGGTGGCTTGCTCGGGCGAATTCAGATGATCTTTCAGGATCCCGCGTCCTCTCTTAACCCGAGGCTAACAGTGGCGGAAGCGCTAATGGAATGCATTCGCTTCGCGTGCAAATCGGCGGCGGACCGAAGTCCCGCGCGCATGATGGAGATGATCGACAGGCTCGGCCTGCCTGGGGCGCTCTTGTCACGCTATCCCCACCAGCTTTCCGGAGGCCAGAAACAACGTGTCTGTATCGCTCGCGCGCTCCTGGCGGGACCCGAACTCGTGATCGCGGACGAGCCGACCTCGGCTCTCGACGTGTCCGTTCAGGCTGAGATACTCGCGCTGCTCAAAGAAGCGGTTTCCGAACAAAATCTGTCGATGATCTTCATTTCTCACGATCTCGCCGTCGTTCAGGAACTCTGCGACACGGTTTGCGTGCTGAAGGAACGCCGGATCGAGGATTACAGAACGTCGGATTTCGTGTTCGGTCGCTCAAACAATCTCTACATGCGACAGCTGATCGAAGCTCGACCGATGATGTTCACCGCTGAAAAGTCCGGCGGAGAAAGTCAGAAAGCTATTCCGATATGCGCACGGTCGCTGCGGCGGCTGATTGCGTGAGCATGTAACAATTCGAAGAGGAAATGGAATGAACAAAAACTTCGCGCTCGCGGTGACCGGCCAGTCACTCATCAAACACGATCTGCGGACAATCGAGAGCCAACAGTTCAATCAAGTGAAGGCCATTCTGCAAGGAACGAATCTCGCATTCACCAACTTCGAAGGCACGATCTTCGGCGAGCATGGCGGATGGCCACTGAAAGGATTCTATTTCGGCAGCAGCGCGCCTGGAGTTCTCGATGCGCTGGCGGACATCGGCTTTCGAGCGCTCTCGCTTTCCAACAACCACTCTTTCGATCTGGGACCACCGGGAATCCTCTCGACTCTCGACGAAGTCGAGAAGCGGGGCTTCCTGCATGCAGGAATCGGCCGAGACGCAAGTGAAGCTCAAGGCCCATCCCGCGCGTCCTTCGATGGACGGCATATCGCGATGGTGGCGATGGACGGCGGTCCAGGACCCGACTTCATGTATGCGACTGATCCGGTCGGCTCGCGTGGCGGACGCCCCGGCGTCAACCGCCTCCGGCTTTCACGTATCCTCGAAGTCGACGAGGACGCGTTCGGAAAACTCGAATCCATCCGCGACCAAGCGGGATACGCGACCCTCGACCTCCTTATGGACAATCAACCCGACGACGTCCCGCGCCTCGCCGACGGTGAAATTGGCTTCGGCCGCGGCGCAATCTTCCAGCGATCGGATCGCTTCAAGCGGACGATCAGGATCGACCAAGACGATCTCGCCAAGAATTTGCGAGCGATCGAAGCCGCAGCCGACCAGGGTGATCTCGTCATCGCCTATTTGCATCACCATCATTGGGCTGCCGACTGGGTCAAATCGCCGGATTGGATCAGTGCTTTCGCACGGCGGTGCATCGACGCGGGCGCCGCTGTATTCGTCAGCCACGGCGTTCCCGTGCTTCTTCCGATCGAAATCTACCGTGGAAGACCGATCTTTCACAGTCTCGGTAATTTCATATTCCACACGAGGTCCGAGATTGATCTCTGGAAACGACAGGAAGTCTGGGAGAGCGTCGTCGGGCTGTGCTCGTTTAATCCGGACAATCGGTTGACTGAGCTTAAGCTGTATCCAATCGTGATCGGAGGTGAGGAAGGGCTTCAGGACGATGATCTGGAACGCCGACTTGTGCCGCATCTCGTGGAAGGAGCCGCAGCGGAACGAATTCTCAAACGTCTTGCGATCGAGTCCGCACAGTATGGATCCAGGATCGAGGTCATCGGCGATGTCGGCTTCGTCGACTTGCCTTAGCCGCTACGCCGCGCGTGTCGTCAACCAGGTTGTATTATCGCATTGTGAAGGTCCGCTATCGGGAAACACTGTGTACGTCCGGAAATGATGCTGTGGATGGCGCTCCGACCCGCGGCCAGCATTAGCTGGTGGCCAAACAGCGGGAGCTGAGACATGGAAGCGGTCGTGACAGTTGGCCTGGATATCGCGAAGTCGGTCTTTCAAGTTCACGGAGTTGATCAGAAAGGCGCAGTTGTGGTTCGTCGCCGTCTTCCGCGCATGAAGGTGCTTTCTTTTTTCGAGCAATTGCCGCGCGTCAACCGCGTAATAGGGGAAGCAATTGATTGCCTCTTCTTGGCGACAGCAGCCGACCGTATGCCGCTCGACTTTCGGGTGCGCCAGCAGCCCGCCCGTGTCATCGTGCGCTCGCGAGGTTCGCTCTGGCGGCGTCACGCGAAGAAAGATAGCGCTCACCACTGTCGGCAATGATAGCGACGATGGTTTTGCCGGCATTTTCCGGGCGCCTCGCGAGAAGCGATGCGGCAAATAGCACTGCGCCCGAGGAGGGCCCTGCCAGGATACCCTCCTGGGTTGCGAGCGTTCGCGCGACGTCTCGAGCAGCAAACGCTTCTGTGGCGACCACTTCATCGACGATGTCGCGATCAAAATTCTCCGGAAGATGATGCGCGCCCACGTCGGTCACCTTGTGGACTCCCTCGATGCTATCCGCATAGGGATTATCTGGCGTCGGTATGGAATTTGCTCCCGGCTCGACCACCACCACTTTCAGATCTGGCTTGCGCGCCTTTAGATAACGGCCAACGCCAGAAATCGTGCCGCCTGTGCCTACGGCGGCCACGAAGATATCGACCTCGCCGCTCGTATCGCGCCAGATTTCGGGGCCGGTCGTCTCGAAATGGATAAGCGGATTGGCAGGGTTCGCGCGTTGGTTAGTGTAATAGGCGTCGGGATTCTCCCTCAGTACGCGCTCAATGATGACGTTGATCGCGTCGGGCGCGAGAAACTCCTTGTTGTCGATCAGCACAATCTCGGCGCCGTACTGATAAAGAAGATTGATCTTGTCCCGGCTGATGGTGTTCCTGAGATAGAATTTTGATCGGTACCCTCGCGCGGCGGAGATTGCCGCTAACCCGATACCGGTATTGCCGCTGGTGAGGTCGACCATGAGCTGACCGGGCTTCAATTTACCTTTCCTCTCTGCATCGCGGATGATGCCCCAGGCGGTGCGATCCTTGATGCTTCCAGCAGGATTCAAATATTCGATTTTTGCAAAAATATGTGCGCCGAAGTTCTGACGTTCTTTGAAACGATGCAGCTCGAGCAACGGCGTATTGCCGACCAAGTCGGAGAAGCTCCCGCGTAGGAATCCCATCGAGTTTTACCGGCTCCCTTCGGGCTGCCCGCGGCGCTGATTGGACCGCCTCGGCACGAGCGTTGAGCGCCGCCCGCTCTCAACAACAATGTCGATCGGGATCACGATAAATTGACGTGATCTAGCCATGAGCAGACTTGCGGGCCGCCGGCTTCATCGCAGCTGTCATCTCAGGGGTGACGGGATGCTCTTCCGCAAGCTCGAAAGGCGTGTTTGCGCGGAGCTTTGGCAATTCGAGATTGGAGCGAAAACTATCTCCGATGTAGTCGTCATCCAGCAATTTGCGCTTGCGCAACTCAGGAAGCAGGCCGTTTAACAAGAGGTCTTCTTGATCGGGATTGCCAAGCCCGTGGAGAGAAATGACGTCCAGCACGCCTGCTCGGAAACGTTCTTCAATAGCGCAGGCCAATTGTTCCGGCGTGCCAGCGACCGACCAGTGGCCTGTTTCCTGCGCCTGAATGATCAACTCGCGCAAACTGAGCCCTTGCCGCGCATATCGACGAAATATCTCGACCCTTCCGCGCCTGCGATTGATGCTATCGACATTCGGCAGCAACCTCTCTGGCAGCGGCTCATCTAGCGGTAGATCTGAAAGGTCGATATTTCCGCCCAGCATGTCGGAGAGCTTAAACCGTCCCTGCACGAAATCGATCTTTTCATGCTTGTCCCGAAGCCGACGGGAAACGTCAGCTTCGGAGTCACCGATAACGGAATGGAAGGAATTCATTATCAACGGCAAATTGGCGCCGCGGCCGAAGCTTATGGCCTGACGTCGGAGTTCGCCGACGAAGTCGATCGCAGCCTCGAGAGTCGGCTGGGACGTGTAGACGACTTCGGCATAGCGCGCGCCTAACGTCATGCCTTCTCGGGATTGGCCCGCCTGAAATTGCACCGGCCGACCTTGTGGCGGCGGCGGAACGTTCAACGGTCCCTGCACATGGAAATGCGCGCCGCGATAGTCAATGCGATGAAGTTTACTCGGATCAAGGCGAATTCCACCTTCCGAACCCCGGTTCACCGCCTGAGGTTCATTGGCGTCGAAGAGCTTGTTGACCACTTCGATGAATTCGGCCGCCCGCTCGTAGCGCTTAGCCGGAGCAGGCAATGCATCGCCGCCAAAATTCTCCTCCCCAACGGACGATGTCACCGCGTTCCACGCGGCGCGGCCACCGCTCACATGATCCAGAGTGCCGATGAGACGCGCTAGATTATAGGGGTGATGATAGGTTGTTGATATCGTGGCGACGAGGCCGATCCGCGACGTAGCCAGGCTCAGCGCCGCTAGGGCGACGATTGGCTCCTGCGTGCCGGTCGTTCCTGACAGCCCGGCCGGATCGGCCTGCAGGAGATCGGCCGTAAAGAGTCCGGTAATTTTCTCAGCCTCGGCTTTGCGGGCGAGATCCGCCGCGCGGCGCGCGCCAAACGATGCGTTTGCGTCGCTGCTGGCAAATACAAAGCTGCCAGCGCCAACCAACGTCTTCAATCGACGCTGACGAGAGTTTATCATCGCTTGACTCCAAGCTTCATAATAGCAAACGCGTATCGGAACGCTTCGGACGAACAGACCGCGCTTCTCAAGACAGATGCGCCACAGCGAGGTTGGTTATGCGGTCGGCGCTCACTGCGCCGGCGTCAATGCTCCCGGCTCGAACCGCTTATATTCGGCGACCTCCAGCGTTTCGTATATGTCCGGATTGAGAATCTTGCGGAGAGGAATGATTTCATCTCCTCTGCTGATGTACCTGTGAAATAAAGCGAATATTGAGATCCCGGAGCGGCTGATAGGCATCTTGCAGAAGGCAATGTAAATTCGGCGCGTCGCCGATCGTGGCGATTCGAACTGTATCGATCATCTCGGTTCGGCTCATTTGGAAGAAGGCTGCAGATCGCCACGCGCGCGAATCACGGCGCGATACCGCTTTTCACCCTAAATTCCCGCGCCATTTTGAAAATCATCGTCGAACGTCCCGTATAGGCCGCGCCAATACAGCAATGCTCCTTCTTCTTGTGAAGCTTGTATGGCCTTCACTCGCCCAATCAATATTGTGTGTGAGTGGCGATCGATTGCTTCTTCAATTTCGCAATCAAGTGTCGCCAGAGTTCCCTGAAGAATCGGCGCGCCTGTGATAAGGGTTGTCCAGTCGCCTTCTGCAAAACGTTCTTCGCCTTTATGCCCTCCACGCCCGGCAAATCGATCGGCGATCGACTGGTGGCGCGCGGCGAGCACATTGATGGCGAAGCGTCCAGCGCGCTGGATGGTTGGCCAAGCGGAAGCCGCGCGGTTGACGCAAACGATGATGGTCGGAGGGTCAGCGGAAAGCGCGGTCAATGAAGTTGCGGTAAGGCCCGCGCACCTCCCGTCAACAGAAGCTGTCACGATACTGACTGCGCCGGCGACGTTGCGCATCACGGATCGAAACGCGGCGGCGTCGGTCTCGGATGGGGCCGAAATTCTCACTTGGTGATTCATTGAGTGTTCGCCGTTCGAGATGCGCGCTGGAGAAGGCGGTAAGGCTCATTGTAGTTTGAGCGCATTGTTGTCTCCGGCATTTAATCGGTGTTCTGAGCGAAGCGGCTACAGCCTCTCCAAGTAGGGCATCTTATCAAGCCGAAACGAAAGCGCTTCTATGACAGATTTTCTTTTTGCGCGGCCAAATCGGCGCTTTCATCTCCGGCAACTATGATTAGCAGCGGGAACTTTTCAAATGCGTCTGGAGGCTCCATCACGAGTCATTGAACGCTTGTTCGGTCGCATGTCGCACCTATGATGCTCGCGGAAGTGCATCATTTGGGCTTATCGAAGAATGCTTCAGGAATTTTTGAACGAGCGGGCGAAGAGTGTGGAGTTCGACCGCGTTTACGGGGGCGGCGGCGTTGGGGACTCCAAGAAATGGCGCCTTTACCCGCAGGATATCTTGCCGATGTGGGTCGCCGACATGGACTTTGCGGTCGCTGAGCCGATCGTCGAAGCGCTGCGGCAGCGACTCACTCATCCGATATTCGGCTACACCTTTCCGTCGCAGGGCTTGAAGGATGCGATTGTCGAGACGCTGCAGGCGCGGCACGGATGGACAATTCAGCCGAGCAATCTCGTGTTCCTCCCTGGCGTGGAGCCGGGGGTCAACATGGCTCTCAAGGCCATTTTGCGGCCGGGTGACGGAGTTGTGGTTCAGACGCCGGCTTATCGGCCATTGTTGGATGCCCCGGATCACTGGGGGCTGAAACGGATTGAGGCTCCACTGATCCGAGAGGCCGACGGTCCCTACACGATCGACAAGGCGGGTCTAGAAGATGCGATCGGCCGAGCGCACGCGCTTCTCCTTTGTAATCCGCACAATCCGACCGGGCGCGTCTTCACTCATGAAGAGCTGCGCATGATCGCCGAGGCGTGCGAGCGAAGAAACGCGCTAATTATTTCAGACGAGATCCATTCCGACCTGGTGTTTGACGGACGTACGCACATTCCGATTGCGACGCTCGATCCGGAAGTCGCCGCGCGCACGATTACGCTCATGTCGGGCAACAAAACTTTCAATATCGCGGGCCTGAAAACAGCCTTTGCCATTATTCCCAATCCCGCACTTCGCCACCGATTCCAGGCGGCACGGCAAGGCATGGTCGACAGCGTCAATCTGTTGGGGTTGGCGGCGACAGAAGCCGCTTACAGGCAGGGGGAGGAGTGGCGTCGCGCGTTGGTCAACTACCTCGAGGCGAACCGAAATCACCTCGCAAGCGAACTTGGGCGGCGATTTTCCGGGATCTCCTTCAGCCCACCCGAGGCGACCTTTCTGGCCTGGCTCGACTGCACTGCTCTCGAACTCGAATCGGAGCCGCAGAAATTTTTTCTCGAGAAGGCGCGCGTGGGATTTTCAGCCGGACGGGAGTTTGGAAAAGAGGGGAGGGGTCATGTGAGAGTGAACTTCGGCGCCCCGCGCGTGCTGATTGATGACGCGCTGGATCGCATGGAGCAGGCGCTCGCGGGCCGATGATCGGAGCAGCGGAGCGAGATGAGCCTCTCCAGGCGCCTGCCAACAGCCCTTCGGTATCACCGCCAAGCAAACGCGTCCGCCAGTTCGGTCGGACCCGAAGCATGGAAGCCAATCTCGGGAGCGATTTTCCCGATCACATCTTCGATGATCTGGAGATAGTCGTGAAGCGGCAGATTGTACGGCAACTCCAGGCGGAGCTCGCGCGCCTCTGAGAGAACGCCGTCTTGCGAGAGTTTGTCGAGAATTTCGTCAGCCGATCCCACGATATCAGGCGCAAATTGCGTTCGACGCTCGCCTTGGGGAGCGAGAGTTCTGGCGGTGCGTTCGGCCGCGAAGGCCAGGTATCGGTTGCGCGTCGGGCGATCGGCGCTGTCAAGCGGAATGATCACGCGGCCAACGGCGATACGCGCGGCTTCGCCACGAGTCGATGACGCCCGGAACAGTTCGATGTGGCGTCGCTGGGTTTCGATGAAGCTATCGACTTGTTCGGCCACGTTGATATTTCCGACCAACAGGTTGAGGCCATTTCGCGCAGCCCATTCGACGGACCGGACCGAGCCGCCGCCATACCAGAGGCGGTCCACGAGCCCAGGCGCATGGGGGCGGACCCGAGGCCGGTGACGACCGCCCGCCGAAACGATTTCGGCGTCTTCTGAGCCAAAGAATTCGCCGGCAAGATTATGAGCCAGCCGGGAGACGCGTGCGTGAGAATAGTCTGCGGCATCCGCTCCGGCGTCGAGGAAACGATCGCCAAGCACCCCCGCGAGCACGGGCTTTCCGGCGCTCAATCCGACCTGCAGGCGACCACGGGACAGGATGTCCACGGTGGCCAGATCCTCTGCGAGCCGGAGAGGGTTTTCATAGCCCATTTGGATGACGCCGACGCCGAGCTCAATGCGCGATGTTCGCTGTGTCGCTGCAGCGAGCACGGTGGCTGCCGACGATATTCCGCATTCGAGATGGCGTTGCCGGACCCAAGCGCCACTGTAGCCCAGTTCCTCGCCCCTCTCGATCAGATTGAGGGTCTCTTCGAGCCCCCGACTGGGATCTTCTTCAGAAAAATTCCCCGACGTCAGGAAGCTGAGGCGTTCGATCGCGAGACGGCGACGGGTG
Organism: Terrirubrum flagellatum; assembly: GCF_022059845.1. Taxonomy (GTDB): domain Bacteria; phylum Pseudomonadota; class Alphaproteobacteria; order Rhizobiales; family Beijerinckiaceae; genus Terrirubrum; species Terrirubrum flagellatum. The sequence continues at coordinate 58,096 of NZ_CP091853.1, forward strand.
GCCATGATCCGCTCAAAATTTGGGAAGACCGGGCGGATTGGTCTCGGACCGTTCCAACGCCTCATCTTCCAGCCTCCAGCGGGCGAGGGCTTCGCGATATTTGCCCGTCTTGATCAGTTCATTGATGGCGAGCGTCAAAGCCGGCGCCAGTCCACTGTCCTTTCGGGTCGCGATCGCGACATCCGATTTGAGTGGCCAGCCTGCGCTGAGAACGCCAACGCGGCGGACATTGCGGTCTCGCGACTCGATAAAGAGAAGCTGCGCGTGAGGTTGCACGATGACGTCGGCGCGCCGCGACCGCAGCGCCAGAAGCCGCGCCGGTTCGTCGTCGTAATATTGCAGATCGAGAGGTTTCAGGCCCGTGGCGACATTCTGCTTGCTCCATTCCAGCAGGATGCGCTCTTGGTTTGTGCCTGAACCCACAATGATGCGGAGGCCCGCGGCGTCTTTCGGCTCCTTGATCGACTGTACCGGACTGTCCAGCGCCACAAAGAACCCGTGCAGCCCTTCGCGATAGGTGGAGAAATCGAATTTCTCCTTGCGCTGCTCGGTCACGCCTACGTTCGATATGACCGCATCATACTTGCCTGAGGATAAACCCAGAGGCCAATCGGCCCAGGCGACCGGAACGATCCTCAACTGGAGGCCCAGACTGTCCGCGACAAGCTGAGCAATGTCTACGTCCGCGCCGACCACCGTCTTGGCGTCGGTCGCATAGGTTGAGAGCGGCGGGGTGGAGGGGGCGATCGCAATTGTCAGCTCCCCCGGCTTGACAAAACGATAGCCTTCGGGGACGGCGGCTATCGCTGCGGGAGCTGCTGGAACTCGCGGCCGTCCGGACTGCTCCGGACTGAGATCATAGACGTCGCCTTGAGCGCTTGCCGCAACACTTGTCGCGAGCGCAAGCGCAGCGAGCCAAGGCCGGAGAGATGAGGAAAAGAACGCGGGCATCGGCTGAAAATCTCCAGAGCGATGAGCGAAGCGATCGACGGCGCGTCGCCTCAGCTTTTCGGAAGGCCGGGTGGGTTCGTGCGTGAGACGGAGATCGCCTCATGGTGGAGATTCCACCGCTCGAGCGCTTTCGCGTAGTTTCCGTTCTTGATCTGGGCGTTCAGCGCCGCGGTGATGGCGTCCGCCAGCCCGGCGCCTTTGCGTGTGGTGACAGCAATTTCCGCCGTCAGCGGCCAACCACCGGAGAAAAGCCCGACAAGTTTCGTCTTCTTTTCGAGAGAAGCGCGGTAACTCAGCAATGCGTTGGGCCCGAGATATGCGTCAGCACGACCGCTCTGCAAGGCGAGGTAGAGCACTGCGTCATCGTCATAATACTGGACTTCGGACGACTTCAATCCCGCCGCCTCGTTCTGTTTGATCCAGTTCAGTAGAATACGCTCCTGGTTTGTTCCGGAGCCGACGATGACGCGAAGTCCCGCGACGTCCTTCGGCTCCTTGATGGCGGCGATGGGGCTGTCGACCTTCACATAGAAGCCAAGCAGGTCATTCCGGTAAGTCGAGAAGTCGAGCCGTTCCTTGCGCTCCTCCGTCACAGTCACGTTGGAGATAACGGCGTCGTATTTGCCGGATTGGACGCCGAGAGGCCAATCGGCCCAGGCGACGGGGACAAGTTGCAATTCAAGTCCAAGGCTATCGGCGACGAGCTGAGCGATGTCGGCTTCAGATCCGATCAACGTCTTGTTATCGGTCGCGAAGGTTCCGAAGGGCAGGCGGGTTGAAGCGTTGGCGATCGTCAACTTTCCCGGCGTGACGAGCTTCACTCCCGGCGCCACCAGCTTTACCGCCTCTTCGACCGCGGCTGCGCGCGGTCGGCCCTTCTGCTCAGGCGAGAGATCTGGCTCGGCCGCCGCCGCAAGCGACATGAGCGCGCATGTCACCGCCGCAGCGGCGACTGCCGCCGTAAATCCTTTGAACGTCATGGTCGTCTCCGTGGGAATAGCTGAAGTCAGAGAACTTTTGACAGGAATTCTCTGGTTCGCGGGTGCGAAGCCGCGTTGAGCACGGTGGTTGGCGGTCCCTGCTCGACAACGCGCCCTTGGTCCATGAACACGATGTGATCGGCGACTTCTCGCGCGAAACCGATCTCATGCGTGACAATGATGAGTGTCACGCCCGAACGCGCGAGCTCCTTGATGACATCGAGCACCTCGTTGACGAGTTCGGGATCAAGCGCCGAGGTCGGTTCGTCGAACAGAAGGACTTTCGGGCGCATTGCGAGCGCGCGAGCGATAGCGACGCGTTGCTGTTGGCCGCCAGAAAGCTGGCGCGGAAATGCGTTCGCCTTTTCAGAAAGGCCAACGCGATCGAGCAGATTGCGCGCCTGTGCTTCGGCGTCTGCGCGCGCGACGCCCCGCACGGTGATGGGCGCTTCGACAATGTTTTCCAGAACCGTGAGATGCGGAAACAGATTGAAGTTTTGGAACACCATCCCGACATCGACGCGGCTCTTGAGGATGTCGCGCTCCTTCAATTCGTAAAGCACGCTGCCATCCTGGCGGTAGCCGATGAATTGACCGTCTACGGCGATCAGGCCTTCATCGACCGGCTCGAGATGATTGATGGCGCGCAATAGAGTGGACTTGCCGGACCCGGACTGTCCCAGAATTGCGGTGACGGAGCCGGCGGGGAGGGAGAGACTCACTCGGTCAAGCGCTTTCAAGGCGCCAAAATGCTTCGAGACGCTCTGGATCGTCACCGCACCGCCGAGCGAAGCGCTTTCCCGCAAGCTCGCTCCGGCCGACGGCGCGATAGGCGCGGCGATCGCATCCGCAGCAGAGATTGCTCCAGAGTCCGTCCGGACGTCGACGCCCACCCAGTTGAGAATTGCCCGCAATGCGGGGGGCGGCGGATTGCGAACCGCGCCCCGGGAATAATGGCGCTCAATGAAGAATTGAACAGCCGATAAAGCCGACAGGATGATAAGATACCAGGCGGTCGCCACCATCAGCAGCGGAATCACTTCCAGATTCCGTCGATAGATCACCTGAATGGTGTAAAAGAGCTCCGGCAGCGCCAGGATATAAACGTTGGAAGTGCCCTTCGCGAGCCCGATGATGTCATTGAACGCAGGGGGTATAATCGAACGCATCGCCTGCGGCAGGATGATGCGTGAAGCCTGGCGCGACTTTGGCAGCCCCAGCGCTGCTGCGGCTTCAAGTTGCCCCTGATCGACAGACAAAATGCCGCCGCGAATAATTTCAGATGTGAATGCCGCCTGGTTCAGCGTCAGGCCAATGATCGCCGCGGCAAACGGACTGATCAATTGGGTTGTTTGATAGGAGAAGAAGGAGAAATTGGTGAAGGGTACGCCGACGGTGACTGTCTCGTAGAGATAGCCGATGTTGTTGAGAATCAGCAGCAACACGATTAGAGGGATCGATCGGAATAGCCAGGTGAAGGCCCAGGAGAGAGCGGCGAGAAGGGGAGAGCCGGAGACGCGCGCCAAGGCGAGAGCGGCTCCGAACGCAAAGCCGCAGGTCGCGCCGAGAACGGTGAGGAGGAGCGTGCGCCAGAGACCTAGGAGTACAGGCTCAGAGAAAAACCACTCCGCAAAGACATCCCATCCCCACCGCGGATTGCTGACGATCGACGTTGCTACAGCGGCGATGACGATTGCGGCGAGTGCTGTTCCGAGGGCGCGCGCTGGATAACGCGCGCGCACGATGCGGTAGCTTGCGACAGACGTGTCGCCCGATGAAGCTGGAAACGCCTCCTTAAACTGCGAGGCGTCCTGGACGTACGTCATGGAAACTCCGGGGATCGTCTGTAGGGCGCCGAAGCGCTCAGGCAGCCTGATCGGCGCTTTCGGACAGGACTTTTGTGAAAGGCAACTTGCGCAACGCCTCGAGGTCGCCGTTGAGATCGAACTGAGGCGAATAGCCAAATCCGAGATACAGCCCGACTGCTTCAGGTTGCCGGAAACCGGTCGTCAGAAAAGCGCGCTGATAGCCTTGCCGTAGAGCTTGCGCTTCGAGTTCGGCGACGATCTTTCTGGCGAGCCCTTGGCGGCGTTGGTCGCGCCGCACCCAGATGCGCTTCATTTCGGCGGTGGCGTCATCATAGCGCATGAACGCGCCACCACCGATAGTTTCTCCGGCCTGCACGACAAGAAGGAAAGCGCCGGTCGGAGCCGCGAATGCGGCTGGCGGATAGCGATAGAGCTCGACTGACGCGTCCTCCCTCCCGGGGATATCACCATAGCGCCCGTTGTATTCGCGAATGAGATCATCGATGAGCGGCTTGGCGCGCGGATCCAGGGAGTTTGTGTAAAGGAACGAAAGATCGCTCATTGGCTTGCCTTCAGTGCGGATCTGTAGCGCGGGAGGGAGCGAGCGATCGCTCGACGAGCGCGGCCCAAAACGAGGCGGCAACCTCGATAATGTCATCGTTGAAGTCGTATTCAGGGCTGTGCAGGGGCGCGGACGAACCGTTCCCGACGAACAAATATGCGCCCGGCCGCTTCTCGAGAAAGTATGCGAAATCCTCGCTGGCGGTGCGCGGCGCGAACGGCGAAATCAGCCGCAAAGAACCGAAGAGATCGGCCGCGACTTCTCGCGCAAGTTCGGTCTGGCTGCGGTGGTTGACGACGGTTGGATATCCGCGTCGATAATCGACGTCAGCGGAAGCGCCAAAAGCTTCAGCCTGCCGGCTGGCGATTTCGACGATGCGGCTCTCGATCCGCTTTCTCACCTCGTCCCTGAAGGTTCTCGTGGTGATTTGGAGCTCGACTTTGTCAGGAATGACGTTCGATGCGGTTCCGCCATGAATCGAGCCCACCGTAACGACCGCCATATCGAGCGGGTCGACGTTGCGGGACACGATTGTTTGCAGCGCGGTGACGACATGGGCAGCCGCGACAATCGGATCGACCGTCTCATGTGACGCCGCGCCGTGGCCGCCCTTACCCTTGACTGTGACGATAGCCTTGTCGACGGAGGCCATGGCGGGGCCTTCGACGAAACCAAAGGCGCCGGCGGGAACACTTGGCCAGTTGTGCAGCGCATAGATCGCATCGACGGGGAAGCGCTCCAGCACGCCGTCGGCGATCATCGCCTTTGCGCCCGCGCCAATTTCCTCTGCAGGTTGGAAGAAAAGACGCAAAGTTCCGTCAAAACGCCGCGTCTTTGCGAGATATCGCGCGGCCGCAAGCAAGATCGCCGTGTGGCCATCATGCCCGCACGCATGCATGCGTCCCGGGTGCTTGCTGGCGTATGAGAGGCCAGTGGCCTCCTGAATGGGAAGCGCATCGAAATCAGCTCGAATACCTATCGATCTGCGCTCCGTCCCGCATTTGAGGGTCGCGACTATGCCTGTCGTCGCGATATCTCGCGTGACGCGGTACCCCCAACTCTCAAGGAGTTCGGCGATCCATGCGGACGTCGCGAATTCCTTGAAGGCGAGCTCGGGCGCCTGGTGAAACTCGCGACGCAAGGCGACGAAATCGCCGGAAAACGCGCCAATTGTAGTCCGAATTGTCGAGGGGACGCCGATATGAATGGTCATCTCGCCAACGCCTTGGGCTGGCTTGCGTGTGCCGCGTCGTAGCGGCTGGCTTTCCGAGGGAGGCCCAGATGGTCGCGCAGAGTGGCGCCAGGCAGGTCGCGACTGTAACGACCCTGAGCTTCGAGCTCGGGAACCACCAGAGCAATGAAGTCGTCGAGGCCTTGGGCGATCACGGGAAAGCCGAGGATGAAGCCGTCGGCGGCGCCGGCGTCAATCCAGCGAATGATCTCGTCAGCGACGCGTTTGCCCGCGCCGATAAAGTTCGGTTTCGGGGTTGCGGCTTCCAGAGCCGCCTCGCGAAGAGTCTGGCCCCTGGCTTTCGCGTTCGCCTTGATGCAGTCCGTTGTCGAGCGGAAACTGTTCTTGCCGAGATCGCCCAGCTCTGGAAATGGCGCATCGAGCGAGTATTGAGTGAAATCGTGATGGTCGAAAAAGCGGCCGAGATAGGCGAGCGCTTCCTCGATTGAGATGAGGTCCTTGATCACCCGATATTTTTCGTCGGCCTCCGCGTCGGTTCGTCCGACGATGGGGCCGATGCCAGGATATATCTTGACGTCATCGGCGGAGCGGCCCTGCGCGACGGCGCTTGTCTTGACCTGACGCGAGAAGGTTCGGGTTTCTTCGAGGCTTGGCGAATGGGTGAAGACGGCGTCGGCGTACTTGCCGGCGAGTCCGATGCCGGCGTCCGACGAGCCGGCCTGGAAAATCACCGGCTGTCCCTGAGCCGAGCGGCCGATATTCAGCGGGCCTTCGACCTCGAAGAAGCGGCCTTTATGGCTGAGAGTGTGCATCTTCTCGCGATCGAAGAACTGGCCTGTTTCGCGATTGCGCACGATAGCGTCGTCTTCCCAGGAGTCCCACAGCCCCTGAGCGACCGCGAGATACTCGTCGGCAATCTGGTAACGCAGAGCATGTTCCGGATGGGATCGGCTGTAGTTTTTCGCCGAGCCTTCGAGCGGCGACGTCACGACGTTCCAGCCAGCCCGTCCTCCGCTAATGAGATCGAGTGACGCAAGCTGACGCGCGATCGTGTAGGGATCGGAGTACGAGGTCGAAACCGTGCCAGCGAGACCGATCTTTGTCGTCCGCGCCGCCAATGCAGATAAAATCGTCAAGGGCTCAAAGCGGTTGAGAAAATGCGGGATCGACTTGTCATTGATATACAGACCGTCCGCGACGAACCCGAAGGAGATGCCTGCCGCCTCTGCCTTGAGCGCAGTCGAGACATAGAAGTCGAAATTCACGCTAGCGTCGGCGGGCCCGCTGGGATGGCGCCAGGAGTTCATATGGCTGCCTGCGCCCTGCAGCATGATCCCGAAGTTGATCTTCCGAGTGCTCATCGTCATGTTCCGATTCGGCTTGGTTCTTACGCGGCAATCGTCTGCGACTGTCCGGCGATAAGTTGGATGCTCGAAATGCGCGCTTCAGGATCGGCCACTGGAGTGTCGATCACGAACTCCTCAATGCCGAAGCGGTGCGCGAACTCGTGTAACTGAGACCGCACCTGTTCCGGCGCTCCCGCAACGACCTGCGTATTTCTTTCTTCAAGGCTGTATTCGCTTGCTCCAGCCTGTTGAGCGAAGTCCGCCGCCTGCTGTGCGCTTCCGACGTTCACGCTGCGACCGTCAGGAAGTGTCAGCCGGAACACGCGCACATGCGACACCGCCTCTCGAGCGCGGGCTGTGGACTCGGCGGCGAATGCATAGAGCGCCAGCAATGGTGAACGGCCGGCGGCTTCGCCATAGACCCCGGCGCAACGCTCGATATTGTCGGGATCGCTATTGAAGTGTCCGGCATAGACAAAGTTCCAGCCTAGCCTTGCCGCAAGCGCTGCGCTCTCCGGACTGCCGCCGAGCAGGAACCGCTCGGGCTTCGTAGACACTTGTGGGTTCGCCACTACGTCCTTGAACGGGTGAGCTGCAGGTATCTGGTCGCTGAGAAAATCATCGAGATCTCTCAATTGCTCGTCGAACGAGGAAAGATCAGTTGCGCGGTGCTTCGACTGCAAAGCCCGCGCGGAAGCTGGCAGTCCGCCGGGCGCCTTGCCGATCCCGAGATCTATGCGGCCAGGCGCGAGAGCCGATAGCACCTTGAATATTTCGGCCACTTTATACGGGCTGTAATGCTGCAGCAGAATTCCGCCGGTTCCAATGCGGATATGAGAAGTTTGCGCCAAGAGGTAAGCTGCGAGGACTTCAGGAGCAGAGCCAGCAAGACCTGGAGCCCCATGATGTTCGGCCAACCAGAGGCGGCGATAGCCGCATGCTTCGGCTGTTTGCGCGAATCGAACGCTGGTCGCGAGCGCGTCCTCGCCGGCCGCGTCAGGAGGAACGGGGCTCTTGTCGAGGAGACTAAGCGTGTAGGCCATGCGAACGATGATCTTCGGTGTTTGCTGATGCAAATAGAGGCCACAGTTTTCGGTAGAAAGTCCGGCCAAAGTTATTGCCGTTGTCGAAAGACGCTTCCTTTCAACGCGCGAACGCGATCATAATTATGTTGTTCGGTGTTTATCTGTTGGCTTGCTTTCTCGCCTGAATAACTCGTTTGTTGCGCAAGAATTGGATTCCACACAGAAGAACTGTTTTGCGCAACAAAGAGAGCCTGCATCAGTTCTCGGAAAGTCGTTCGAGCGTGAACGCAATGTGTGGCGCTGCGATCCGAGGGTGCCAGACAAGATTCATCTGCGCCAGAGTGAACCTATCTGCGCTGGGTGCCGAGTTGGAGAATAGTCTTCGTCGCCAAGCCACGTTTTCGAAAGGTCATTCGTTTGACGGAAAGAGGCCGGCGACGCCAATATTTCAGAACGCGTCTTTGCGGTCGGAAGACGACAGACGGCTGAAATCCGTGTGAGGGAGCGAAGTGCTTAGCAATTCTATACCGGCGAGCTTGCTCTCGGGTTTGCGACGCGCAGTGTTGGCGCCTTTGCTGATGTGCGGATTTGCAGCTTTTGCTGGAGCAGCTTGGGCGCAGAGCCCTCCGACCGTAAGACTTGTCGTCGCTGACCAGAATGAGCAGCTGCAAACACTGATGCGCGCTTCTGGCGCTCAGGCGCGACTGTCGAGCGTCGTTACTTACGCCAACTTCCTCGGTGGTCCCGCGATCCTTGAGGCCTTTCGAGCGGGCGCGCTGGATTTGGCGACCGTGGGCAACACGCCGCCAATCCAGGCTCATGCGGCCGGCGAGCTTATTCCAATTGTCGCGGCGCGAACCTCGTCCGAGGCTGACTACTTCTTCGCCGTGCGACCGGGCTTGACGGTCGACCGCCTTGAGGAGCTTCGAGGGAAGAGCATCGCTTACGGCGAGGGGACCGGCCGACAGCCTTTCGTGCTCAATGCGCTCAAACTTGCCGGCCTCACGAGAAAGGATGTGCGTCTCGTGCCGCTGCGGGCGGCCGATTTTCCGGACGCGATTCGCAGTGGTCAGGTGGATGTGGCAGCGTTGAACGAGCCGCACTTCTCCCGTTACCTCGCGGACTTCTCAGATCGTGGTGCGAGCGCGATTCCCAAGGAGCAAAACGATCGGCTCCCCAGAAGTTTGACCTATCTCTATGCGAGCAAGAGAGCTTTGGATGATCCTGCCAAGGGCGCGGCGATCCGCGAATTCGTTAGCGCCTGGATCAGCGCAAGTCGATGGTCGAACGACAATACCGATGCATGGATCGACGCCTATTACGTCAAACGCCAGAACCTGAAAGCGGTCGACGCTCGCAAGATTGTTGCATCAGAAGGACGCTATGAGTTCCCGTCACTTGCGAGTCTTATTCCAAAACAGCAGTCATTGATCGACGTGATCTACGAGGCCGGTGATCTCCCGAAGCGGCTCGATGCGCGAGACGAATTCGATCTGCGTTTCGATGAACTCATCGGAAAAACAAATTGAGCCAGACGACTTTGGTCGAGATCGCGTCATGACTCTGTCGATGCATGCTCCCGAGATGATGGCGGACATCGCGCGATTAGCCGGGCGGCCAGCGGCGGCGGCCCAGCAGGGGCGCGCACCGGAGCTTGCGCCGAGACGACTGCGGCGGGGAGCCGTTCTGCTGGGTCCGGCGGCGCTCGTCATCATTTGGGAGTTGGCGTCGGCGACGGGTTGGCTCTCGCCGAAGTTTCTTGCGGCGCCCTCGACGGCTCTCACGACGGGATTTGAACTCATCAGCTCCGGCGCACTGGTTGAACATTTTCTCGCGTCTGCGAAGCGAGCCTATCTCGGACTTGGACTTGGGGTCGCGGTCGGCCTTGCGCTTGCGCTGGCCGCCGGCCTGAGTCGCATTGGTGAGGCTTCGATCGATGGGCTTGTCCAGATCAAGCGCGCCATTCCGACTTTGGCGCTGATCCCCCTTGCGATCCTTTGGCTCGGCATCGGCGAAGCGATGAAGATCGCGTTGATCGCATCCAGCGTGCTCGTGCCGGTCTACATCAACACCCATGCTTCGTTGAAAGGCATCGATATCCGCCATGTCGAGCTGGCGCGAAGCGTTGGACTAACCCGCGGAGCCTTCTTGCGAGAAGTGGCGCTTCCCGGCGCGCTCCCTGGATTCTTTACCGGCCTCCGCCTTGCCGTGACCACGTGCTGGACCGCGCTCGTGGTGCTCGAGCAGATCAACACCAGCGAAGGCATTGGCTATCTTATGAACCGCGCGCGCGACTATGGCCAAACTGATATCATCGTGGTCGGCCTCGCGATCTATGCCGCGCTTGGTCTCGGATCCGACTTCGCTGTGCGTTTCTGGGAGCGCAGGGCGCTATCCTATCGCAGGGCGCTCGCATCATGAACGCTTCCGCTCATCCACTTCGCCTGGAGGTCGCGCCGGCAGTCAGCCTGCGCCGCGTCACTCGTCGCTTCTCCGGGCGCGACGTTCTGCGTGAGGTCTCGTTTGACCTTGCTTCTGGCGAGTTCGTGGCGTTGATCGGGAAAAGCGGCTCCGGTAAGAGCACCTTGCTTCGCGCCATCGCCGGGCTTGATGACGACGCGGAGCGAGAAGGCGAAATCAGCGCCCCATCCGATCGATCAGTGCTCTTCCAGGACTCCCGGCTGCTGCCGTGGAAAAACGTTCTGCAAAACGTCATTTTCGGCTTTCGTGCGGCTGATAGCGAAGCGCGTGGTCGAGCTGCTCTGGCCGACGTCGGCCTATCTGGGCGCGAGAGCGCTTGGCCGAACGCGCTGTCGGGCGGCGAGCAGCAGCGGGTCGCTCTCGCCCGCTCGCTGGTTCGCCAGCCGCGATTGCTGCTCGCGGACGAACCTTTCGGCGCGCTGGATGCGCTGACCCGGATCAAGATGCACGAACTGCTTTTCCATCTGATCCGGCAACGCTTGCCGACTGTGTTGCTCGTCACCCACGATGTCGACGAAGCGATCAAACTCGCCGACCGTGTGATTGTTGTAGATAACGGGCGCGTCGTTGCTGATCGTGAGATCAGGCTGCGGCATCCCCGCGCGAAGGACGACCACTTCGACGGATTGCGCGCCGAGCTTCTGGCGGCGCTCGGCGTCACCGATGGCGTTTGAGCCGTCTGAGAGAGGATCAACCGCGATGAGCCGAGAGCTCCATCTCAATCTGTTCATCCATGGTCGAGGCCATCACGAGACGGCCTGGCGACATGCAGATTCCACCAAGAAAGCACTGACCGATCTCACCTACTATCGAGATCTCGCCTTGGCGGCTGAGGCCGCGAAGCTGGATTCTATTTTCTTCGCGGATCAATTGGCCCTCGGCGACGAGTTGCAGCACGCCGCCCGAGGCGAACTGGAGCCGTTGACATTGCTCGGCTCGCTTGCGGCCTTGACGGAGCGTATTGGCCTCATCGCAACAGCGTCCACGACGTATAGCGAGCCCTACAATCTCGCCAGACAATTCGCGTCGCTCGATCATCTCAGCAATGGCCGGGTCGGCTGGAACATCGTCACTTCCTGGGCACCGGGCGCCGCGGTTAATTTTGGCCAGAGCAAGCAAGCGGGGCTGGACCAGCGCTATGAGCGCGCCAACGAGTTCGTGGAGGTCGTGTCGAAGCTTTGGGATAGCTGGGCGCGGGACGCGATTGTCGACGATCGCGAAAGGGGGGTCTATGCGCGCCCCGATCTCATTCAATCCGCCGGCCATCGCGGCAAGCATTTCGCTGTCGCGGGCGCGCTTAATGTTTCGCGTTCCCCGCAGGGCAGACCGGTATTTGTCCAGGCGGGCTCTTCCACAGATGGGCGAGCCTTTGCGGCGCGATACGCCGAAGCGATTTTCACCGCACATCTTCAGAAAGAAAGCGCTATCGCTTTCTATTCCGACATCAAGACGCAGGCTCGCGCGCTAGGCCGCCGCCCCGATCAGATCGTCATACTGCCGGGGATCAGCGCAGCAATTGGACCCACTGAAGCTGAAGCGAAACAAGTCTGGGAAGAGCTCAACGATCTCTCACACCCAAGTGTCGGCTTGTCGCGGCTGTCCAACCGGTTCGGCGGCCATGACTTCTCGCATCTGAAACTCGATCAGGTCCTGTCTATCGACGATTTCCCGGATCCGGCGGAAGTTCAGGCGTCCCGCAGCCGCGCTCAATCGATCAGGGACTTCGTCGCACGCGAACGGCCAACGTTGCGAGGGTTGTTGCACAGCCTAGCGGGCGCCCGGGGGCACTTCACCGCAACCGGGGCGCCCGAGCAAATCGCCGATATCATTGAAGACTGGTTCGTTTCGGGCGCGGCCGACGGGTTCAACGTGATGCCGCCAATCCTGCCAACGCAGTTTGATCTCTTCGCGAGCGAGGTGATCCCCCTTTTGCGCAAACGCGGCCTGTTCAGAAGCGAGTATCGCGACGGAACGCTACGCGATCGGCTTGGTCTCGACCCAACGCCGAGCCGCTTCGACAGACCAGCGCGACAGCTCCTCTCGGCCTAGTCGCTCGCGCTCGTCGGCGCACACGAGGCGACTACCGCTTCTTGTAGATCAAGCGACGAGGTGCTGACATCGGAGCTGTTGGAAGGGCCGCCGGAACTGAAGGGACTACATTTTCTTGTGATAGTCGAAGCTGTGCAGGTTATTCTCCGAGGTCGATCACATTTGGAAAATGCTTCGTTTGACGCTCCATGGCTTGGAGTGGACTCTAGACTCAGCCGAGAGTTGATGTTCGCTCGTTTGCAAGCGAGCGCCTGATCCAGCCACTTTCCGGAGTGAACAATGTTTCTCGACATCCTCAGATGGTTGTGGACCAATCTCCGCTGGACATCCGCTGTCGAAGCCGAGGAAGCCTATCAGTCTCTGTGGGACGACGCGAAGTCAGATGATGATCAAGAGCGAAAGCTGGTCCGGCGGGTAATTGAAGAACAGCGTCGCGGCGAATGGGTTGGCGGAGCTCCTATTGTGTGACTTGCTGCTGCGAGACAGCCGCTCGAGCGATCCATACGAGTCTTCCCGGTCTCGACGCCGACCGGGCAATGGCGAACTCGTGGGTCACCTCAAGATTGCAAGCGCTCAGCAGCGATTGCCCGAGGAACAGCCATTCACGCGCAACGAAAACGCTTCTATCCGATGCGCTAAGTTTAGGTGATCATGCTCTACAGAAGGACGCCCGTTTGCGTTAGTTATGCGCGGACTTTAAGCAAAGAGGATGTGATCGCGTCGTGCTGCGTGTCGGTGTTCATCGGAACAATCTTCATCTCACGCTTGCTCGCACATTGTTTCCGAAAGAACGTTTGATTGAGTGGACGCTATATGACGACGGTCGGACGACGGGCGATCTGATCCGAGCGGGCGCGATCGATGTTGGTGGGACTGGCTCGACGCCGCCGCTCGTTGCGCAGGCCGCTGGTGTCGATCTGGTTTATGTCGCGGCCTCTGCGGCGCGTCCCGCCAACGGTGCAATCCTTGTACGCGCGGAACTCGACATCGGCTCTATAGAACAACTCGCCGGCAAACGCATCGCGCTGATCGAAGGCTCGTTCCATACTTACCTGCTGGCCGCTCTGGCGGAGGCGAAGGGGCTAACGCTCAACGCTTTCCAGCGCGTCGATCTTGCGCCGGCGGCGTCAGTTGAGGCGCTTCGGTCGGGCGAGGTCGATGCTTGGATCGGTATGGATCCCCATCTCGGGGCCGAGCTTGCGCGCGGCGGAGTCAGAGTGTTGCCGGAGAGCGCCGGCGCCATTCCCAATCGCTCCCTGTTCTGGGCTTCGCGCGAAGCCGCCTTGAAGCGTGCAGACGAATTACGTGCGCTGCTCAAACTTCTGGCGTCGGTCGCGCCCGCGGTCGCAGATCGTCCCGATGCGCTGGCGCTGACGCTCGCAGCATCCGGCGACGCCGACGAGGCGCAATGGCGGAAGGTTCTCGCCTCGCGCGACTGGGCGCTTCAATCGGCCGATCAAGCGGTGCTGGCGGAGCAGCAGCACGAGGCTGATACTCTCGCCCGCAACGGCGCGCTGCCGCGCGTGATCACTGTCGCCGACGCCGCCTGGACGTCGCCGCGCTCCATCGCCGCCTGATTTCGGATCGCAGCCTTGAAAGTGCTCTGGTATCTCACCGCGCCCGACGGGCGGTATCCCTGGACCGCCGCCGGCGCGCGGAAGGTCGACTATCCCTATCTTCAGCAGCTCGCGCGCGCCTATGATCATCTCGGCTTCACCGGCGCGCTGCTCGCGACCGGGGCGCACGACGTCTGGGTGCTGGGCTCCTCGCTCATTCCCTATACCGAGCGCATGCGCTTCCTGACAGCGATTCATCCCGGCCTCATTCCGCCGACCTTGCTGGCGAAGATGGCGGCGAGCTTCCAGGAGTTCTCGCAAGGACGCCTGCTGCTCAACATCGTCTCCGGCGACGCGAAAATGCTCGGCGCCTACGGCATGACCTTGCCGCACGACGAGCGCTATCTCCTGGCGGACGAATATCTGACTGTGTTCAAGCGCTTGCTTGCCGGCGAGACCGTGACCTTCAAGGGCGAGCATGTCGAGACGATCGGCGCCAAGGTCGCGATGCCTGCAGGCGAAACCATCGCCCCGCCGGAACTCTGGTTTGGCGGTTCGTCGGACGCTGCGATCGACGTCGCGGCGAAGCATGTCGACACCTATCTTTCCTGGGGCGAGACGCCGGCGGAGATGGGCGCGAAGGTCGAGAAGGTCCGCGCCCGCGCGGCGGCCTATCAGCGTGAGCTGGAATACGGCATCCGGCTTTATGTGATCGTGCGCGAAACAGACGAGGCCGCCTGGGCCGCCGCCGACGATTTCCTCGCGCACATGGACGACGAAGCCATCGCCGCGAACGCGCGCTTCGTTTCCGGCACGGACTCGGTCGGCCAGCAGCGCATGACGGCGATGCATGGCGGCGTGAAGCCGAAATTCGCGCGCGACCTTGAAATCGCGCCCGGACTCTGGGCCGGCCTTGGTCTTGTTCGCCCGGGGCCCGGAACCGCCATCGTCGGATCGCCGGAGACGGTGATCCGCACGCTCAACGATTATCGCGCAAGAGGTATTGAGACCTTCATCCTGTCGGGCATGCCGCTGCTCGAAGAAGCCTATCGCTTCGCCGAGCTTGTGCTGCCGCATCTGCCGATCGACCGCGCGGAGTCGCAGGCGAAGACCTTCACCTGGTCGAACCTGTTCGACCGCAATCTTGCCGCCAAGGCCGCGGGCTGATCATGATTCTCGACGAGCGCACCTACGCGATCAAGCCGGCGCATGTGCGCGACTATCTCGATCTCTATGTCGCCGAAGGCATGGAGCTGCAGATCGGCCATCTCGGCCATCTTGTCGGCTGGTTCACGACCGATACGGGCGTCGTGAACGAGGTGGTGCATATGTGGCGCTTCGAGGACGCCGGCGACCGCGAGCGCCGCCGCGCCGCGATGGAGGCCGACCCGAAATGGCAGGCCTTCCGCGCCAAGGCCGCGCAATATGTGCTGGAGATGCGCAGCCGAATCCTGCGGCCGACATCTTTTTCACCGATGCGCTGAATGTCGAGCGTCGCCGACCTCACGCCTCCGATTGCGCCTGCGCGCTCGCGCGCCGCGGCGGAACGCGCGCTGGAATGGCTGATCCGCGCCCTGCAGAATGTCGGCGCGGCGATCCTCGCGATTCTGTTTCTCATCGTCATGGCCGCGGTCGTGCGCCGCTACATCTTCGGCGGCGGCTTCGTCTGGTCCGACGAGCTTGTGATCTGGCT
Source organism: Terrirubrum flagellatum (assembly GCF_022059845.1). Classification (GTDB taxonomy): domain Bacteria; phylum Pseudomonadota; class Alphaproteobacteria; order Rhizobiales; family Beijerinckiaceae; genus Terrirubrum; species Terrirubrum flagellatum. The sequence goes on from NZ_CP091853.1 coordinate 73,739, forward strand.
CAACGTCGCGCTGGTCGCGCTTGGCGCGCCGCTGGCCGCGACGAGCGCCCTGGCAATGCGCTTCGAAGTCGTCGTGCAGCATCTGCCGGCGCTTGGCCGCCGCATCGCCGGCGTCTTCGCCGACGCTGTCGCCGTGCAGGGCTCGCTGGTGATCGCGCTTGGCGGCGCCGCGGTTGTCTCCCTGGTCGGCGGCAATTCAACCGTACTCGGCCTGCCGGAATGGCTGCGCTTCGCCGTCTTCGCGCTTGGCGGCGGATTGACCATCATCGTCGTGCTGGCGCGCGCGGCGCTCGACCGGAGCGTGCTTGAAGCGGCGCTGTCCGGCCTCATCGGCGCGGGCCTCTACATGGCCGCGCAATATCCGCTCGGCTTCGTCGATCCGCCGAGCCTTGTCGCTGGCGTCGCCGCCGCGATCGGGCTCCTGCTCGGCGCGCCCTTGCCGCATGTGCTGCTCGCCGCCGTCTCTGCGACGGCGCCGTTCGGCGGGCTTCTGCCCGAACCCGCGATCGTGCAAAACGCCGCCTCCGGCGTCAGCAAGTTTCTGCTGCTCGCCATTCCCTTCTTTTTGCTGGCGGGCGAATTGCTGACGGCGGGCGGGCTCGCCGAACGGCTGGTGCGCTTCGCCGCCAGCCTCGTTGGCCATTTGCGCGCGGGTCTCGCGCAGACGGCGCTCGTCTCCAGCGTGCTGTTCTCCGGCGCGTCGGGTTCCTCGGTCGCCAACGCCGCATTCGGCGCGAAGGTGATGGCGCCGGCGCTTGTCGCGCGCGGTTATCCGAAAGCGCATGCGGCGGCGATCGTCGCGGCCGTGTCGATGCTCGACAACATCATCCCGCCGTCGATCGCTTTTCTCATTCTCGCCACCGCGACCAATCTCTCGGTCGGCTCGCTGCTCGTCGGCGGCTTCATCGCTGGCGGCGTGCTCGCCGTGGCGCTCGCCGTCGGCATTCATCTCACCGCGCGCAATGTGGTCGATGCCGCGCCGCGCGCGTCGAGCGCGGAGCGAGCGCGCAGTTTCATCGGTGCGCTGCCGGCGATTGGTCTTGGCGTCGTCGTCGTGATCGGCATCCGCTTCGGCGTGGTCACGACGACGGAAGCCTCGGCGCTCGCCGTCGCCTACGCGGTGATCGTGTGTCTCGCGCTGCGGAGCATCAACGGCGCTTCGCTGATTGACAGTTTGCGCAAGTCCGCAACCGAAGCGGCCGCGGTCGGCATGCTCATTGGCGCGTCGGCGCCCTTCGCGTTTCTGCTCGCGGTCGATCGTATTTCCGATCAGGTCGCGGCGCTGGTGACGATGCTCGGCGGCGGCCCGTACGCCGTGATGCTGCTCGCCAACATCGTGCTGCTCGTCGCAGGACTTGTGCTCGACATCGGCGCGGCGATCCTGCTGCTCGCGCCTCTTCTCTTGCCGGTCGCGACCGCGGCGGGCATCGATCCGATCCAGTTCGGCGTCATTCTCGTTGTCAATCTGATGATCCACGGTTTGACCCCGCCGCTCGGCATTCTCGTCTACGTGGTCTCGGGCGTCACGCGCACGCCGGCAGGCGCCGTGTTCCGCGCCGTTCTGCCGCTGCTTTTCTCGCTGCTTGTCGCGCTCGCCCTTCTCGCGATCGGCGCGGCCGCATGGCCGTCGCTCTCGCCCTATCTCTCGGGAGTTTTCTGATGCCGCTCAACCGCCGCCATATATCCGTAGGCCTTCTCGCTGGCGCTGCGACCCTCGCCGCGCAAACATCATTCGCGGCGGGCCGTCCGATCACCGTCTCGTCGCTGTTCGGCGACGACAAGCCGGAAACCAGGATCTGGCTGAAGATCAGGGAGATTCTGAACGCGAAGGCGCCCGGCCGGTTCGATTTTCGTATCGTCGGTAACGCTGCGCTCGGCGGCGAGAAGGAGGTCGCAGAGGGTATCAAGCTCGGTTCGGTGCAGGCGAGCCTCTCGACCATCTCCGCACTGTCGTCCTGGGTTCCAGAGAGTCAGATCCTCGATCTGCCCTTCGTGTTCCGCGACCGCAATCATCTAAAGCGCGTGCTCGGCGGCCCGCTCGGCGACGAGCTGAAAGCGAAGTTCGAAGCGCAGGGTTTCATCGTGCTCAGCTTCATCAATTACGGCGCACGCCATCTTCTCGCGAAAGAGGCGATCGTCACGCCGGCGCAACTTGCAGGGAAACGCATCCGCGTCATCCAGAGCCCGCTGCATACCGAGCTCTGGTCCGGCCTTGGCGCCTTCCCAACGCCAATTCCGATTCCGGAAACCTATAACGCGCTGAAGACCGGCGTGGTCGATTGCATGGACCTCACAAAATCCGCTATGTCGGATTCAAACTGCACGAGGTCGTGCCCTACCTCATTGAAACCGGCCATATCTGGGCCGCCGGCGTCGTCTATGTCGGCGCGCCGTTCTGGCGCGGCCTGTCGGCCGAGGACAAGGCGGCGTTCGCTGCGGCCGCGGCGGAAGGCGCCGATTATTTCGATCAATTGATGATCGCCGACGAGGACGCCTCGATGACGAAGGCGCTGAGCGAAGGCGGCAAGTTTGTGCAGCCTGAGAACCGGCCGCAGTGGGAGGCGGGCGCGCGCAAGGTCTGGACGAGCTTTGCGCCCAAGGTCGGCGGCATTGAAAAGATCGAGGCGATCCTACGTGTGGCATGACACGCATTCGCGCAACATTCGCCGATTTTTGCACCAACGCCTGAGGCGGAAACGGCGTCTCGTTGGCATGGATGACGCGCGCATGTGAGATATCTCAGTTGCGCGCCACGTGGCGAATTCTTTCGAGGAGACGCTGAACCGCTTGATGGCGCGGTCCTGGTCGTGTGACGACGTGGAACGAGAGTGGATTTTCGATGCGTAGCCCGGGCAATGGGACCAGCCCGTTATTCTCCGCGAAGTTTCGCCCATAAGGGTCGCGAGCAAGGGCGATTCCTAGGCCATGGGCTGCGGCCAGCAGCGCGAGATCATATCCCTGTAGAAGCCGGTCGGTAGCCCGGCGTTCATAGGTTTCGCCGTTCCCTGACAGCCATAGGCGCCAACCGTCCACGGACGCGTCGTGAATCAACGGATAGGTGAGAATCTGCGCCGCGCTTGGCTCAGGCCCGAGTTCGGCGGCGATTGAGTCATGAGCCACCGGGAAGAGCGTTTCGCGAAAAAGAGGCTCTGACGTTACGCCTGGCCAGCCGCCACGCCCCAACCTGATCGCGATCCGCGCGTCTGACAGGGTCATATGCTGATGGTCGATTTCCAGCTCTATTCTCAGGTCCTGTGGCGTTCCCTCCAGCGCAGCCAAATGCGGAATAAGCCAAAGTCTTGCAAACGACTGGACGATACCAACGCGTACGACGTCGAGTTGTGTCTCCTTCTGGCCGCTTATTCTACCGTCTTCGATAAGCGCGACCGCAAGCTCAATTCTTGAAGCCAGTCGTTGTCCTTCGAGCGTGAGGCGAACGCCGCGACCATGTCTCACGAACAAGGTGACGTCAGCCCACTGTTCGACGGCCGAGATGCGCCGACTGATTGCGCCATGGGTGATGTCGAGCGAATGCGCTGCAGCCGAAAATGAACCAAATCGCGCCGCCGCGAGAACGGCTTGCAGGGCATCAAGGGGCGGTAGGGCCGAGATGTGAGACATGCGCACATTTGAATGATTGTGGGCGATCTATGTCAATCGATGTCTCCGTGGCACACAGCTCGCATGCAGAAAACTTCAAGTGACGTCACTCACTCCGTTATCCTTCCCGGCCTCGCGGTCTTTGGTACGGTCCTTACCTGGGCGGCTTCGTTTCCAGCGATCGGCTATGCGCTGCGCGAAATAGAGCCGCTTCCACTCGCATCGGTTCGTTTTGCAATGGCCGCGATCTTGGCGGGCTTGCTGCTTGCCTGGAGACGGCCGCGTATGCTGTCGCTGCGCGACAACGGAGTTGTTTTGATCTGTGGCGTGCTGGGGATCGCGCTTTATAACGTGCTCCTTAACTCGGGCCAAACGACCGTATCGGCTGGCGCGGCCAGTTTCATCGTCAATACGCAGCCCTTGTTCATGGCTGTTTTCGCCGTCTTCTTTCTCAAAGAGACCTTCAGTCGATGGAGTTGGTTGGGGGCCGCCTTATCATTTGCAGGCGTAGCCATAATTGGATCCGGCCAGCCAGGCGGATTCTCCTTTGGCGCCGGGTCGAGCCTGATTATAGCCGCTGCCGCCTGCGCTGCGGCCTATTCCGTCTTGCAACGTCCCTTGTTCACGCGCGCCGCGCCAATGGACATAACTGCATTTGTGCTGATCACGGGGGCGCTCGCTTTGCTGCCATGGTTGGCTTCTGGCCTTAACCAAGCAATGAACGCGCGCCCGGACACTCTATTCGCCGTAACATTTCTGGCGATCGCTCCGGCTTTGATTGGGCAGACATGCTGGACCTATGCGCTCAAAAGCTTCGGCGCCGCGCGTGCAGGACAGTTCCTCTATCTGATCCCGCCTGCGTCAGTTTTGCTCGCGTGGTTCTTGCTGGGCGAGGCGCCGCAATGGTGCACGCTGGCGGGAGGAGTATTGGCGCTATCGGGAGTGCTCATCGTAAATACATGGGGCCGGGCGAAAGCCTGATATCGAAGAGCACGGGCGCCAGCGATCGCCGGTTTGATCCTCAACGCCAATGCGATGGGGCATCATCCCTGCTTCCTCACTTGCCTTAGTCGCGCCTCCAGCCACAGGCTGTATTTTGAAGCGCAGAAACAAAGGAAGAAGTAGACTAACGCCACGAACATGTAGGCTTCGTTGTAGAAGCCGAGCCAATTCGGGTCCGTGGCGGCGACGCGGGCGGTATTGAGAAAGTCGAACATACCGATGATGATGACCAACGTCGTATCCTGAAAAATTCCGATGGCGAGATTGACAATCGCCGGAATGACGACGCGAAGCGCCTGCGGCAGAATAACGAGCCGCATCGTGCGCCAATAAGACAGACCAAGCGACCGGGCGGCCTCATATTGACCGTTTGGGACTGCCTGAAGGCCGGCGCGGACAATCTCGGCCAAGTAAGCCGCGACAAAGAGGATGAGAGCGACCTCAGCTCGCAGGAATTTGTCGATGGCGGAGCCGCTGGGCAGCATCAGGGGAAAGAGGAGCGTGGCGGCGTAAAGCACGGCGATGAAGGGCACGCCGCGAAGCACTTCGATGAAGGCGATGGCGAGAAGCCGTAGACCGCCCATGCTCGACCGGCGCGCCAGCGCGAGCAGAATCGCGAGCGGAAAGGCTCCGACGAAGGCGCCGATCGACAGCAGCATCGTGACCGGCAAGCCGCCCCATTTGTCGGTTGGAGTGGGCTCGCCGAAAGGCCAGCCAACCATAAGCAGGATCGTCGCTGCGAGGCCGCCAATCCACACGACGCCAAGCGTGCGGCCCCAGAAGCGGGGCATAGCCGCGATGATAACGAGACCGAACATGAGCAGCAGCGCCGCAAGAGCGCGCCCTTGCAGCGGCGGGGGATAGAAGCCGAACAGGATGAAACGAAATTTCTCGCCAATGAAACCCCAGCATGCGCCGCTGCTTCCGGCGCACTCGCTGGCGTTTCCATTCCAGATTGCATCGACAACGGCCCAGCGCCATAGCGGCGGGAACGCCCAAATGACAAAGGCTACAAGACCAAGTGTGATCGCCGCATTGAGTCGCGTGCCGAGGAGGTTTCGCCAGAGCGCCAACCAGCGCTCGCGGTCGAAGCGTTGCGCCGACCGTTCTATAATCAATGCAGACGACATCGTCAGGATCACCTGATTCCTCGCAAGGCCCAGCGGCTGTTGTAGCCGTTCATCGCCATCGACACCGCAAGGCTCAGCGAGAGATAGACCAGCATCATGATGCAGATTGCTTCCAGCGCCTGTCCTGTGACGTTGGCGGTGGTGTTGAGCACGTTGACGAGATCAGGAAATCCGATCGCGACGGCAAGGCTCGAGTTCTTGGTCAGGCTGAGATAGCTCGACGTCATGACCGGGATGATCACTCGCAAGGCCTGCGGAAGGACGATCAGGCGCATGATGTGCAGCGACGATAGACCGAGCGACCGGCCCGCTTCCCATTGGCCTGATGGAACCGACAGGATGCCGGCGCGAACGGTTTCGGCGATGCTCGCGGCTGCGTTCAGCGACAACGCGATCAGAAGGGCTGCGAACTCCGGCGAGATCGAATGGCCGCCAACAATGTTAAAGCCCTTGAGCTCAGGCGTATCGATAACGATAGTCGCCCCCAGCGTCGCCCCGACCGCCAGCGGGAGGCAGATCGCCACCGCGACGACAAGGGCTACGTGCAGGGACGACATTGGCGCCTTCCAGCGACGTCGAGCAAGGAGATATGCAAGCGCAAGGAAGAGCGCGGCGAGGATCGCTAAGAAGATCATGTCGCCTGCTGGACCGGCGCTTCCACCAGGGAAATAGAGTCCCCGGTTGCTCAGATAGATTCCCGGAAAAGGTTGAAAAGCGAGCCGCGGCGCTGGCAGCGCGCGCAATATCGTGTTCCAGAAGAAAAGCTGGAGCAGAAGTGGCGTGTTGCGGATCACCTCGACATAGCCGCGAACAGAGCCGGAGAGGAGAGGGTTGGAGGAGAGCCGTGCGACGCCCAGAGCGACGCCCAGAAACGTCGCCAGCGCGCAGCCGAGGAAGGACACAGAGATCGTATTGAGAAGGCCCGCCGTGATGGCCCGGCCATAGCTATCGCCAGCGGAGTAGGGAATCAGACTCTCGCCGATCTCGAAGTTCGCCGCATGCTCCAGGAAGCCGAAGCCAGGCGTCAAGCCGAGCAGCCGCATATTGCTCGCCATATTCGAGCCGAGCGTAGCGAAGACGAGTCCAGCTCCCAGGAATAGACCGAGCTGGGCGAGCGGCTTCTCCCCCCACCATTTCCGGATCACAGGAAAAAGACCGGGCCGATGGCGGCCCGGTTCGACTTGAAAGCGCGTCATTGCAGACATTTACACCGCCGTCCTGCCCGGCCGCTGGCCTCACCGGAACGGAGGCGAGTAAAGCAGTCCGCCCTTGGTCCAGAGCTCGTTAAAGCCGCGCTCGAAGCCAACCTTGGTGGTCTCGCCGATATTGCGTTCGAAGATCTCGCCATAATTTCCAACGGCCTTGACAATGTTGTACGCGAATTTCGGATCAAGCCCGATCGCCTCGCCGAGCGATTTGTCGACGCCAAGGAAGCGCTTGATCGACGGGTCGTCGCTCTTAAGGAATTCGTCGACGTTAGCCTGCGTGATGCCAAACTCCTCAGCCTGAATCGTGGCGTAGATCGTCCAGTTGACGATTTCGAGCCAGCGGTCGTCGCCAGCGCGCACAGCCGGCGCGAGCGGTTCCTTGGAGAGGCGCTCGGGCAGCAGAATATAGTCGTCGGGTTTCGCGAGCTGGACGCGCGACAGCGCCAGATCAGACGCGTCCTGCGTCAGCGCATCGACCCGACCGGACTCAAGCGCCGCGCGGAACTCCTTCGAGTCCTCAATGACGACCGGCTTGAACGTCTTTTTGTTTTTACGAAAGAAGTCGGCGATGTTCAGTTCGCCGGTCGTGCCGCTTTGAACGCCGACGGTCGCGCCGTCGAGCTCCGCTCCCTTGGACACGCCGACCGACTTGCGCACCAATAGCCCCTGGCCGTCATAGAAGATCACCGGCCCGAAGTGAAAGCCGAGCTTGAATGACCGGTTGATTGTTTGCGTGACGCCGGAGAGAAGAATATCGAATTCTCCGGCCTGCAAAGCTGGCAACCGCTGCTGCGGCGACGACGAGGTGAAATCGACTTTCGAGGGATCATTGAACACGGTCACCGCGAGAGCGCGACCGAAGTCGACAAAGAAGCCCTGCCACTTTCCGCTACTATCGGGCGCGAAGAAACCGGGAGAGGTTCCGACGCCGACCTTGATCGCGCCGCGCTTCGCAATGGCGTCGAGCGTGGGGCCGGCGAGCGCCGCCTGAGATGCTATTCCACCGACCAAGAGCGCCGTTGACGCCGCTTGGATCATTTTTCTCAGGCGCTTACCTGGTGTTGCCAACATAATCGCTCCATTTCCCGGGTGATTGATAGCGACGCGGGAGCGCGTCACTCTTGGTGAAGAGCCTGCTTATCTGCCGACACGACGGACACGTGGGATTAGCCCTGGTGGAAAGCCGGTCGGCGACTCATGATTGTTAATCAGGCTGCTATGCCAACGCCGACGGCGCGCGTCGATTTTGCCGCTGTCATGACGTTGAGCTTCGTTCTCTTGGTGTTTCTCAACCGTCGAACGGCGCGCTCGAGTTCTTCCAGCGAGATAAACCGTACGCTATCGAGCGCATCGAACAATCCGCCAGAAGAGAAGAATGTGAACTCGCGTTCATCGATATCGCTGACTGCGAGACCGACGCCAATTCGATTGATTTCGATGATCTGAGCTTTGGGCATAAGGATTCCGCCGCCGACGTCATGTCGACGTTCCCAGAGGAGGAGGAGAGAAGGGTTCGTCAGCCTGTCAGACGCAGAGAGCGCCAACGAGGCCACGACATCGACGGCGGAAACGGCAATATGGCCGCAAGTTTCGAGAGGTTACTGCCAGCCCGGAGAAACGATGGCGCACGGGTTTCATCTCCATATCAACGGAGCCCACGAAGCCTTCGTGGCGCTTTTAGCTTTGTTGACGCGGTGCAAGCTGCTCCCACAAATCCCGCGATTGACGGCGTTGCCTTTCAATGCCCAAAACATACGCAGGCCTGCCGCTGAAGTAAACAAAATGTTCGTTCAAAAGAATGCGCGCGACGACAAAACGCTCATTGGCTGCTTGTTCTCGGAGAGAAAATATTACCGACACGCCTCATCACGCGCGTCTCGTCAATATTTGTAATTCTCCCAGGCCGCTTGAGCGGATTCGGCGAGAAGTTCAAACAACCCCAAAGGTTGCGCTCTACATGCGGATTTTGAGCGTGCGGAAATCTGACGCCAATTCCCTGCTTCGTGGCATGAGCGTGCTCAAGCGCGTCGCTGCTTTGGCGAGTGAAGAGTTGATTGGGAGACGAGGAAAGCATGAAACCGACGATTCAGGTCAGTAGTTCAAGAGATCATGTGCTCGCTGTCTCAGGCGGGGTGCTTCTGACGTTGATGATCAATTACAACAGTCTCCTTGCAGCTCAGACCACGCCCGTCTTCGCCTCTTGGGCGGCGCATGGGATTGGCGCGGCGACCGCTCTAGCTCTTGCAAGTCTGTCCTCAAGGGCGTCGCGCGCTTGGCGGATGACGCGATCTGGCGCTCCGCGATGGTTCTATCTGGGCGGCATTCCCGGCGCATTCACTGTTGTTCTTGCGGCGATCACCGTGAATGGAAGCTTATCGCTTTCCGGCACGGTCGCGTTTGCTCTGCTCGGCCAGATCATTTTTGGCCTCGCCGTCGACCGCTATGGGCTATTTCTTCTGCAGAAGCGCGAGCTTGTCGCATTCGATCTTGTCGCCGCAGCATGTGTGCTCGTTGGCAGTTTGCTGATTGTGTGGGGCAATTGACAATGGCGATCGACATTCTGCTGGCGCTCCTCAACGGCGCTTTCATTGGCGCAAGCCGTGCGATTAACGGCAAGCTCAGCGTGGAGCTTGGCGCGTTCAAGGCTTCGATATGGAATCACCTGGTGGGATTCCTTGTCTTGACGGCGATTCTTGCGTCATTCGGAACATGGCCATCGCAACGCTTGTCCACGTTTCCTCCAAGCGGTTGGCTGGGCGGCGTGTTTGGCGCGCTCTTCGTGGCGGTCACAGCTTTCGTATTTCCGCGACTGGGCGCGACGAAGGCTGCGCTCTTTGTGATTGGCGGGCAGATGTCGTCCGCGATTGCATTGGACTGGTGGAGTCGCGGTTGGCCGCCGGGCGTACTGCGCTGTCTCGGCGCATGCCTTGTTCTTGTCGGCCTTTACATCTCGCTGAGTACGGCCTCGTTTCGTTTGAGCAGAAAATGACCTCCCAAGGCTCTTGCGTTAGAAGTCGCGGGCCGGAGCGTCGTTGGACGTTTCAAGGGGCGAGGCGATTTTCGCGCATCCTGCGTGGCTGTCTGAGGAAAACGTAGTGTTTCCTCAGAGATGGCTTGAGGGGATGAATCTATTGCTGGGGATGCCGGCGATGAAAGCCCATTGCTTTTAGCAATCACCGGCTTGCGCGCTCCATCGCGATCCGGCTTAGCTCGTAAATAAAGCGCATTGCGACGTAGGAAAAAGATCAGCATGCACGCCCACCGTGGACTTGCTCGAGCATGGCTTCTGGCGCAGGTTGTTGCTGCGTTCGGTTTTCTGGGCTCCATCCTGCTGTTCGGTGGGGCCGACCGATCGGCGCGCTCGACGCAGGCTCTGAGCGCCGTGTCCGCGGTCGTTGCGAGCGTTGCGGCGGCGGCCGATTAGGGTCGCTCACTGTCCCGGAGCATCGCCAATTGCACAGGCGGCGTTGTCGCTTGGAGCTCAGCGACGGTGGACGATGAACTGTTCATAACCCGGTCTCGACGCAGTGCGCGCGCAAACCCCGCGCTGATCTGAATCTCCTATTGAGGCTCAAATGATATAGGTGAAGGCGTCGTAAGCCTCAGGACCGAGCATCTGATCCATCTGGTGCGACGGTTTAACGCTGCCAGACGACCCGACCGGCTTGGCTGGGATTCCGGCGACCGTGGTGTCGGGCGACACAGACCTCAGTACGACGGAGCCGGCGGCGATACGCGAATTCCGTCCGACCTCAATCGGGCCGAGGATTTTGGCGCCCGCGCCGATAAGCACGCCTTGCCGAATCTTCGGATGGCGATCGCCTTGATCTTTGCCGGTGCCTCCCAGTGTGACGCTATGCAAAATCGATACGTCGTCCTCGATAACAGCGGTTGCGCCGACGACAAGTCCGGTCGCGTGATCCAGGAAAATCCCGCGTCCGAAGGATGCGGCGGGATGAATGTCTGTTTGGAACACTTGAGACGAGCGGCTTTGGAGATATAGCGCGAAGTCCCGGCCATCGTTGTTCCAAAGCCAATGCGCAAGGCGATGGGTCTGGATGGCGTGGAAGCCCTTGAAGAACAGAACCGCCTCGATGATCCGCGTCGCTGCGGGGTCGCGAGCAAGAATTGCGTTGGCGTCTGCGCCAATTGCGACACAAATGGAAGGATCATCGGCGAACGCGCGGTGGAACGCGTTGAGGATCGTCTGGGCGGGAACGTCGCGACTATCGAGGCGCATCGCCGAGCGTCGAGCGACCGCGTCTTCGAATGTCGGGGCGTCGCGCACGATGCGTAAAACTAAAGCGGTGAGTTCAGGCGTCTCTCGCAGTATTGTTTCGCCATCATAAGTCAGTCGCTGAAGGAGATCATCGGCTGGCGGAGCAAGAGTAATAATCTGAGCAGTCGACGTGGGTCTATCGATCATGCGACCCTTCTGGCGGTGGCGCGATGGCGGGTTGCACCCGCTCAATCGAGCCTATCACTGTCGCCTGAGAATAATTGTCTGTTCTGCAACGCCGCTGGAAAACGACGTTCTAGGACCCGAGAAAAGCGGCGACTGAGGGCACGGCGTTCAATGTGGCGAGATCGTCGTTTGTCGGCAGCGCCGGCTTGTCTCTTATGGCGTTGACCAGGCACAGGAATCCGAGCGTCTCATCCGCCAGCGGGCGAAATTGATGCCACGTCCAGGCAGGAATCGTGATGAGATCTAAGGGCTTGATGTCTTTGACCTCAAATCCGACAAGACAGCGTCCAGCGCCACGAATAACGACCACGCCGTGAACATGTTCATGACGCTCGAGCGTGGAATAGCCTCCTGGTTCGATCTCGAAATAACGGAGTTCGCCAGCCAGCGCGGTTTCGGAAAATAGAATTTGGCGGGAGATCCCCTTGAAGATCGCGGCGTCCGTCTCCTTGTAGGGAAGACGCGCGGTATCCTCCCACGAAAAGAACGGCTCGGAGCGCCGCAGAATGGGCGTCTGCACGCCGGAATATTTCGGCTTTTCATCAGCCATGCCGTTACTCTCCTGATGCACGCGCAACTGTTTGAACGAAAGCGGCCGCAGCCGCGCTCAGTCTGTCTCCTTCCGCAAGCAACGCCCGCCGATGAGGAGCATGACATCTCGGCCGTAAAAGTCGATCATCTCCGGCGCACGCTCGACGCTCATTCCGCCAGCCGGGATGGCAACCGCAGACGCGAGCCCGTACAACGGTCCTCGCGCCGCGTACGCGATGTCCTTGCAAGCTTGGGCGGGATACCCGAAACGACCACCATGATTGGGGAATATGACGCCATCTATGCCGATGATTCGCAGCAACTTCGCCAGGCACGCTGGAGCAATGCTCACCGCCCCCGCGAAGCTCGGATGCGAAAGGAAGGCGATCTCGGGATAGTCGCGCGCAAGGGCCTGCGCGTTAGAAAGGCCGAGAATCGACGGCGTTAGCATAGCGGTGTCGAGGCCTTCATTGCGCATCAAAGCGATCCGCTCGCGAATCTGATCAAGGCTGCCAGTCAGGCTAGGAACGTAACGCGTGGGATGTCCTGTGCTGTCTCCCGCGCGACGGACCGCTGCTGCGCAGGCTAATATCCTTGTCGCGAAAGGGCTGTACCGTTGATTCGCCAGCCCATGATCGTCCTTGATATAATCGACGCCACCACGCGCCAGCGCCTCGGCGATCTCGGCAAGCTTGCCCTCGGTTAGCCCTTGTGGCTTGAGCGCTGCGCAAGTTAGTGCGCGTGTTCTGACTCCGACCCGCTCGCGAAGGCCCCTCAAACCGAGGCGCGGCCCGTCGCCAATCGATCGCTGCGTTTCGGCCGGAAGCTCGAAGTCTTGCAAGGATACGTCGTCGTGCAGCGAGCTGTTGCCAAACAACATATTCAGAAGCTGGCCGGAGTCTCCGTCGATGCTATCAGCCGCGAGCCCGATGACGACGCGATAGAGATTCTCGCCAATAAGCTTGATGTTGCTGATTTCGCCGACGATCTCCGCTAGAATGCGAGAATCCCGTACGGCGGAAACTGGCATCTCTACGCTTTGCTCAATCGCTAGGGCCTCTGCGCGCGCCGCGATGGCATCAGATGTGCTGCGGAGATGATAGATCGCTTCGATACGAGACATGCGCGCGGAATCCTTGCGAAGACACAAATGAAGACGCCAGCTGCCCGGCGCGGATCTCAGGCAATGTATATTCCGAGCATTTGAAGGGAGGCAATTGTCGGCTCTCTGCGATAAGCTGATGTGTTTAGGCTTGCGATTTGGGGCGATTGCGATGAAACTTTGTTATAACCGTCAGATCGCCATACGATTGTTGTAAGCTTCCGCGATATAGGGGCGAATTCGACTACGAGGCGAATGTCTGAAGAACCGTCGTGGATGTTCGGTTGTTGACGCGTTGGCGCGGGTGCTGATGTTTCTTTCAAGTCGATCTTGCGTATCCCGTGAGTGTTTTGTCCGATCGGATGAATCGCATGACGGTGCTGACGATCGGGGTTGCAATTTGATTGCTGCCGACCTGGTGCTCGCATTCGCCAATGGTCTTACCGGCGCCACGCTCGGGATTGTCCTGCGGGGTCTGCATATGGGATTCGCGCAGGGATTTCTGGCGACGCTCGTCGCCGACGCCGCCTCGGCGGAGCGAGGCACAGCGTTCGTCTTCTTCAATATCTTGACCTTGCGATGCTTGCGGCGAGCGCCGCCGCCGGCGCGCTATGGGATTGGTCGGGACGCAAGGTGCGTTTCTGGCGGGGCTGCGTTCGCGGCGATCTCAATGCTCGGTCTGCTCTACACTGGCCCAGCCTCGGTTCGGAAATCGCCAGAATGACAACTGCCGACCGTCTCCGAAGATCGGAGGCGAATGTGAATATATATCGCGTCCGCTAGTCCCGCTAATTCCGGAAGTCGTCGGCACGTAGCTTCTGGGCGCTGTAGCTAAATTTGGGCCTGCTGTGCAGCTAGGCTACATAATTCGGCAGAAACTCGACCAGATGGTCGGCAGCGATGACTCCCGCCCTCCGGCTATCCGGCGGGTCATGTTACAAATCCTTGTATATTGAAAATTAAGATAAAGGGTTTATAACATAGGCAATGGCTACCCAAACCCATCGAGACCGCGCCATCGAGGTCGCGCGACGACAAGGGATCGCGCGCGGACGTGATTTCGACGCTGCTGGCGTGCCGCGCGTCTATCTGCAAAGACTGCGCGACGAGGGTATTCTCCAGCAGGTCGGCCGCGGCCTCTACAAATTGGCGAACGCTGAGACCGCCAGCGCGACCAGCTTGGCTGAAGCCGCACGTATACAGCCAAAAGGGGTCATTGGCCTGCTTTCGGCGCTGCAGTTCCACAACCTCACGACCCAGACGCCTCACGTCGTATGGATGATGCTCGGGCCAAGGGACTGGGCGCCGGCCAATCCGTCGGTCTCGCTGAAGATCGTTCGCGCCAGCGGCGAAGCGCTGAGGGCTGGCATAGAGACTCATCAGGTAGACGGCGTGCCGGTTCCCATCACATCGCCAGCGAAGACCGTGGCCGACTGTTTCAAGCACCGCAACAAAATCGGTCTCGATGTCGCAATCGAGGCGCTGCGGGATTTCATCAAATCGCGAAAGGGGCGGGTAGGGTTGAACGAGCTTTGGCGTTACGCTGAGATCGATCGCGTCCAGACCGTGATGCGCCCCTACATCGAGGCCATGGTTTCATGAAGGCGCCAAAGAATATTGGCGTCTCTGTACGCGATCGGTTGACTGAGCGTGCTCGCGAACGTCGTGAGAACGCCCAGCTGCTGATGACTCGATGCGTCATCGAGCGTGTACTCTATCGCCTGAGTGTTTCGTCGCACCGGAGTCGTTTCGTCCTGAAGGGTGCAATGCTGTTCAGCCTGTGGGCGCCTGTGCCCTACCGCGCCACTGGCGACCTGGATCTCCTCGGATTTGGAGAGAATACGCCCGCTGCCATCGCAGCCGTGTTTGTGGAAATCCTCGCCACCCAGGTTGCAAATGATGGGGTAGTCTTCAGGCCTGAGACGCTGCGCGCCGCTGCGGCGCGTGAGCAAGACGAATATGCTGGCGTACGGTTGGACTTCGTCGCCGAACTCGGAGGCGCGCGCCTCCCCATGCATGTCGACATTGGATACGGCGATGTGATCACGCCGGCCCCAGTTGACATAGAATACCCTTCGCTTCTGGAGCAGCCGGCGCCGCATCTCAGGGCTTATCCACCTGAGACTGTTGTGGCGGAGAAGTTCCAAGCCATGGTGGCGCTCGACATGCTCAATTCGCGGATGAAGGATTTCTTCGATCTGTGGGCCATTGCGGGAGCCTTCACCTTTGAAGGAGAGGTACTGGCGCGAGCGATTAAAACGACCTTCGAGCATCGTGAAACGCCGCTTCCCTCAAAGAAGCCGTTGGCGCTGACGGCGGGCTTCGCCGAGGTAAAGCAAGTCCAATGGGCGGCGTTTCTGAGGCGGACTGAGATCGCCCTTGCACCCGAACCGCTTCCGGCAATCCAGACGCGTATCGCCGAATTTGTTATGCCGCCCACGCTCGCAGCGGCTGAGGCTGCGCCCTTCAATGTGCGTTGGACCGCAGGCGGTTCTTGGATCGATGGATAGCGTTTCAAGGCTGGTATTTGGAGCAAATGAACGCAGCGTCTGCGGCGCTTGCTGCTGTCGGAATGCGAATTGCGCCGTTCGAATTTGATTATACGGCAGAGCGACGAAATAGCGGAACTCGCAAGCCGCGGCGCGCGGAAACGCTTCGCCATGAATACATTGATGCGATCGACGCGCTCGCAGCAAATGGCTCCCTAATCATAGGCGGCAAGTTCATGGGCGGTCGCGTCGCAAGCATGGCAGCGGACCGACTTGCTTTCGTCGAGCCGCACGACAGGACTGTCGGGCGTGGGTTATCTGTTCATCCTCCCGGGAAATCAGATCAGCTGGGCACCAAACATTTCGAGGATCTAAAGACGCCGACTCTTGTCGTGAGTGGCCATATGGCCGTCGTCAACTATGCGCTCCCGAACTGCCGTGGCCGAGAGTGACATCGATCACGCCATCTAAATAACTGATTTAATTCGCATAATTGCTATTATGGAACTAGCGCGCCCAAGATCTCAGGCTGCCTGAATCTGCGCCAGAAAGTGCGTTACCTCTTTCTCCATTCTCTGTGACGTCTATGGTGCTGTTCGAAACCTGTTGCGCGCTGCAGGCGATGTGTTTGGTCGCCATGCTTTGGCGTTGCACGGCCGTCCCGATCGTTTCGCCAATAGCGTTGAGACGGTCGATGATCATTGTGACAGCGTCAATGTCGCGCGATGAATCGGCGATGACTGAACAGGTCCCGCTGACTTGCTCGTCGATCTCCACGGTCGCTTTTGCGGTCTGGGCAGCCAGAGATTTCACTTCCTGTGCGACGACCGCGAAACCTTTGCCTACGTCACCGGCGCGCGCTGCTTCGATAGTGGCGTTCAGCGCCAACAAATTTGTTTGCGCGGCGATGTCGCTGATCAGTTCGACGATAGCCCTGACATTCTCGGAGGCGCCAGATAGCTGTTTCATCCGAGCGGCCGTTTCATGGCTTGCCCTGACCGCACGAGCGACGATATGGCCGGCCTCTTGGACTTCCTGTCCGATTTGAGACATGGCTTTAGCCATGTCGTCGGCCGCGTTTGCCGCTGCATGAACGCTGGCCGAGGTTTCCTCAGTTACGCTCGCGACGACCACGACCTGTTCCGTCGTATCTAGGAGTCATCCGGTGTGAGGCCAGTCGCGGCTCGTCGCAATCGGAACCGCGCGAAGCGTACGGGCCGCATTAGCGACTTGAATCAATCACCATCCATCGATTCAAATTCTGCGTTGGACCACTGCCCCCAAATAAAGAATCTTCGGGCTTTATTTGCGGGGCTCGGTAAATGAAGGATAACAATAATGTCGAGGCTGCGGTGCTGCGGCGAGTTGATCCCAGTCGGAATATGGCCCGGTACTACGCTTTGTCGGTCGAGATAGCTTTCTTTGATACTTGGTCATGCACGCGCTCATTCGGGCGGATCGGTTCCCGCGGCGGCAGGATCATCGTTGGCCTTCACCCGAGCTATGAAGCTGCGAGGGAGGAGCTACAGGATCTGCTGCGACGGAAATTGACGAAGGGGTATCGCCCTACGTTCCGAAGGTCGTAAAGGACCGCAGCCGCCTCGCTCATTCCAATCGGGATAATCGTTTATCCGCTTCGGCCGGGGACTAGAGGAAGGTAATGGGAGCGCGCCGCTGAATGGCCAGGGAGGCGCATGCGTTAGCAGGCGCGCGGCGCGAAGCCTTCATCGCAGCTCGAGACAGAACAGAGCGCACGACAACCCAGTATCTGCGCTCGCCGCTTCCTGCTTCTTTTATTTGGATCGCGCCGCTTGCGCGACGCGGTAGGGTAAGTCCCGCAGCGCCCTCTCCTCTGGTGAGAACGTACGCGCCATTGCTGTGATGGCGTGGTCTGGCGCCGCCGGCCGGCGTCCTTCGGCCCCTGCGCATTGGAATTTTCCCCTGCGGCTTCGCCGCATTCCTCGCGCCCGCTCGCTGGCGCTCGCTCCAAAATTCAGACGCGCGGCCGGGGCTCTCCGCTGCGCTGCGACGCCCAGGCCGAAGAATTTTCGTGCGGCCTGTCGGCCGCTTCATTCTCGTCTTCGGCCTGTCCGCTCCGGAGCCGTCCGCCGTCGCCCGTAGACCGCCATCGCAATGGTGCGATGCTCACAAAGGAGAGAACGATGATCCAGCTTTGCGAAGTGAACCAGATCGGCCGCGTCGGCAAAGTCCGCGGAGTGGACCCGAACCTCATGATCTCAATCGCCTCTGACGCGTCATACGAGAAGAACGGCGAGACGACATACGGCTACACCTTCGTGGTCAGCGAGCTGACCCGGCTCGCCGAGAAGCCGGCGAAGGAGGAGCCCAAGCCCGCCAAGTCAGGGAAGCGCTGAGCGCGGCGCGGAGGGGCCACGCGCCCCTCCTTCCCCATCCCTCGATCTCTCTGATAGGATCAGGTCATGAGCACCGAACCGGATAACCTCGTCCTCACTCTCCTGCGCGAAATGCGTGCCAATATGGCGACCAAGGACCATCTTGACGGCCTGCGCGCCGAGCTGAAAAGCGACATCGCCGCTGTCCGCGCCGAAATGGCGACGAAGGCCGACCTTGCCAGCTTGCGTAAAGAACTCTCCGAGCAGATCGTGGGCCTGCGCCGCCAGGTCGTTGACTATCATAGCTCCGTGGTCGGTCATGGCGTCATCATCAGCGAGCCCGAAGCTCGTTTGCGCCGCGTCGAACAGCATCTCAATCTGCCACCGGCCGAGGCGCACTGAGCCTGATCGTACGTAACGCGCTTGGTTAAGCATTCGGTCAAAATCCCGGTTCGTCCTCTCGTTAGCGAAGCCGTCTCGGCGGCCAGACTCCGCCCCGCCAACGTAAAGCGAAACAGGCTGCTGGCATGACAACTCGGGAAAAGTTCATCGCCGGTCGCGGCTACACGAATGCCGATTGGAAGGCGGTCGATTCTCCAGCTCTCACAAAAAGAGAATTAGAGGCGGCTAGACCGTTCGCAGAGATGTCCCCGATCTGATGCAGAGCATCAGCCGTTCGCAAGGACGGCCTTGTCTCGATAACGCGAAACAGGCGGTGACCCTGCGCGTGAGTCCGGCGACACTGGCGAGGTTCAAGGCCAGCGGCAAAGATTGGCGCGCGAAGATGAGCGCAGCGCTCGATAAGGCTAAGGCGCGTTGAGGCTGATTCAGCGCTCGCAATAACGATGACGGCGCCGCCAGCGCAATCGCCTCAGCCTATCGCCGGCGCTGTCATTTCGGCGCGTCCTTGACGAAGCGATTACCTTTGCAGGCGGCCCGCATTTCCGGCCGCCGGAAATAGATCGCGCGTCCCATCCGGATCGGAGGAGCGCCGGCGATAAACACGAACTGCTCATCGTGACGGGCCTGGAGCACTTCGCCCGGTTCGATCAGATTCTTCTTCTGCTGGGTATAGTTGACGCCGATACGCGGCGCCGTTCCCTGCAGCAGGCGCGCACCCTGACCGTGTATTGGCCTGACATTTCCGAAATCAGCTTTGTCGTCTCCTTCTCGCTGACGGCGGCGAAGACCCTGATCGACACAAATCGTCTTGGGATAGCCGAGCTTCATGCACGTTTGTTCCAGTGTTTGCACGATGTCTTCTGCGCGATAGCTTTGCCGCTGCTCCAAAGCCGGCAAGTAGCGTGAGAAGATGTCGACGATGGTCCGTACCTAGCGTGGCGTGGCACCCGCAGTTTCTTAAGCGGGCTCTGTTCACGCAGCCAAATCCTGTCCGACCTGCCGCGTTGTAGCCCGCGAGAGTAAGATGAGCTTCGCTCGCACAGCGTGAACGCAATTTGCCGCAGGCGCCGAATTAACGCTGTCCGACAGATTTTCATCACGCGCTATAGGGGAGATCCTCGAAGAACAGCAGCGACGCTGTCGGCCAAATCTGAGGAAAGGCGTTCCTCGTCGGTTGCGCGAATATCACCTCTCGGCCGCGAGAGGTTCCGGAAAGCTGAAACGCCCTCGCGCATACACCAGTGCGCGCGATATCGCGCCCTGTCGGATCGCTTCAACGCGGCCAATGAGAACGGCGTGGGTCGGCGAGTCGTGCTCGCAATCGAGGCTGCAGTCGAAGACGGAAAGCGCGTCTTCCAGAACGGGCGCGCCGGTCACCAGCCGTCCCCAGCTTCCGAAGTCGAATCGTTCCGGACCATAAACCTTCGTTATTCCCGCGAACCGTTCGGCAAGGGCCGACTGCGCCTCGGCGAGGAAATTCGCCGAGAAGCAGCCATTCGCACGAATATAAGGCAGGATGGCGCTGTTCCGATTAATGCAAGCGAGGATCATGGGTGGCTGATCGCTTAGCGAACAGACGGACGACGCCGTGATGCCGTAACGCATGCCCGCCTCGCCGGTGGCGATCACCGTGACGGGCGTCGCGACGGTCTTCATCGCAGCGCGGAAGGTCTGCGAATCCACACCCGCCCGGCCACCGGGCTCACCTTCACCAATTGCTGCAAGCGCTTTCGATCGCGACGACGAATTCGTCATATTCCCGGTCCTCGCTGTTCGTTGAGAGCGTCAAAGAGGTTCAGGCGTCACTTGGCCGAGAGCTGCGACGTTTCGCGCCCACCGTTGAGCCATTGCAGAATCGCGATCAGATGTTCGCGCATCGCGCGTTCCGCATCCGCCGCTCTGCGTCCGCGGATCGCGTCAACGATGATTTCGTGATGCCGCCAGCCGGTCTCGTTGGTGTAGGCCGGCAGACGCGTGCGAAACGTCTCATCCATGGTTAGATCCATCAACTGCTCCAGCAGATAGGCAGCGAGGATGTTGTGGCTCGCCGTGGCGATGGCTCTGTGAAAGAGATTGTCTTTGATCCGGTCGAAGACGTTGGGCTCCGCCATTTCATGAGCGGCCGCGATATCGTCGATCTCCGTCGGCGTGCCGCGCGTCGCCGCCAGCCGAGCGATTTCGGGCTCCAGCAATAGGCGCACCTCCCACAGCTCCGCGGGGCTCGTCTTGTTGGCTATATTCGCTCTTGTAGCCCGGGCCTTGTTCGGGCCGCGCGTCCGGTTGGAAGACGCTTTCAGGCTGCGGGGCCTGCTATCCGGGATTTTGCTTTCGTCACGAAGCGCGGCGAGCGCTTTCCGCAAAAGGTGGCGACTCACCCCAATGCGCTCAGCCATCTGCCGCTCTGGAGGAAAAGGGCCGTTCTCCGTCATCCCTAGGATGGCCTGCGTCACTTCCTGCATGGAATTCGAGTCGTCTCTCACTGTTAGGGCCGTCCTCATGCGTGCTCCCGAAGCTGTCTCGTACGGTCGTGCCGCCGCCTTATGCTTGTGACACTCTTTTTCAGGCGCCCCCTCCGTCCGGAGCTCCAACGACTTCTCCAACCACAATCAAGCCGGTTTCCGCCAATGTATATGGTTTAGGCAACCATTTGTCGATGGCAATTTGGTTGCGCCTTGGTTTTTCGGCACCCGCTCATTATTTAATCAATCTCAGTGGTGTCCAACACGCGGGCCCTTCGCAGAGCGACGATATTATTTCATAATGTCAGATACTTATGTAAATAGTGTCGCCGTTTTGCGTCGCATCTTCGGCCGGCTCAGAAACCTGCCAAATCTTGCGCTTGTCAGTCGCCCAACCAGTATCTAGCCTGACTCAGGTTGTACGGCTTGGGTTGGCATCTTGGTTGCAGGCAACCAGATTTGGTCGGCTTAAACCGAATCAGACCGGAGCCCTCCAGTCCGGCGCCTGCGCGAGTCAGAGGAAGCATCCTTGGCACGATCCGGCGGCCGGAGAAGGGGACGGGCCACGCGGGCAGGTTCGCGCTCCGTTCTTCGTGTGGCCGGGGACTGAAGAAACAGACGGGAGCTCGACTGGTGAATATCATGACGAAACACGCGCTGAAGACCGGGGCGGAATTCAAGGCCTCTCTGGATGACGGCCGCCAGCTTTGGGTCAACGGCGCGAAGGTGGAGAAGGTGACGGACGAGCCGGCGCTCGCCGCTGGCATCGATCTGATGGCGTCGATGTTCGATGATCAGTTCACCAAGGAATATGCGGACGCCACAACCGTTCTCGACCGCGCGTCGGGGATGATGACCACCCGGTCCTGGCAGGTTCCGGAAACGATGGAGGAACTGCTCGGCCGCCGGATGATGATCGAATACACGTCGCGAAAGACCTTCGGCGCCTTCGGCCGCCCGCCGGACCTCGGTCCAACATTGGCCGTGGGCATCCTCGCCCATCTGCATCTCTTCAAGGATTTTCAGTCCGCCTTCCCCGAATGCCAGCCGGATTTCGCCGAAAACGTTCGGCGCTATGTCCAGTTCGGCCGCATGAATTCGATCACCTGCGCCGAGAGCCTGACGGGGCCACAGAACGATCGCTCCTCGCCGCTTGCACAGGCGGCATCGCTGCTGCGCGTCACCAAGGTCGAGAAAGGCGGCGTCTACATCTCCGGCGCAAAATCGGTTGGCTCCATCGCGGCGCAAACCAACGAGATTTTCTTCTCCAACCTCGCTTATCCCGGCACGCCGAAGGAAGCCGCGATCTGGGGCGCAGCGCCGATCAATTCCGAAGGCATCAAGCTCGTCAGCCGTGAAATGCTTTCAAATCCCGGCGCCGACCCGTTCGATCACCCGATTGGTCACAAAGGCGAGGAAGCCGACCAGCTCGTTATCTTCAGCAACGTTTTCATTCCGAAGGAGCGGATATTCAATCTCGGCAACGAGCATGTCTCCGCCATCTCCGGCAAAGCGACGCTTTTCGCGCATTATCATGTGTTGACCCGGCTGAAGGTGAAGTCCGAAATCTTCGTCGCGTGCGCCAAGATGGTGACTGAAGTTCTCGGCACCGGCCAAATACCCGGCGTCCGTTCGATGCTGGCGGAGATCATCGAATATAATCGCACGCTCGAAGCTTTCATCCTCGCGTCTGAAGCTAGCGCCAAGGTCAATGAAAGCGGCGTCATGTGCCCCGACGTGATGATGATCACAACCGGGCGCCTCTATGCGATCCGCAACTATCCGCACATCATCCACGTGCTGCAGGAAATGTGCGGCCAGGGCCTGGTCATGCG
The DNA here is from genome assembly GCF_022059845.1 of Terrirubrum flagellatum. Lineage (GTDB taxonomy): Bacteria > Pseudomonadota > Alphaproteobacteria > Rhizobiales > Beijerinckiaceae > Terrirubrum > Terrirubrum flagellatum. The sequence goes on from NZ_CP091853.1 coordinate 96,316, forward strand.
CTTTGGTAAGGCCGCGTTCGCCAATCCCGATATCGGCCCGCATCTCAACGAACTGCTGCCCGGAAAGGGCGTCACCAGCATGCAGAAAGAGCAGTTGATGAACTTCATCTGGGACCTGACCTCCTCGTCGCTCGCGGGTCGCGTGGCGCTGTTTGAGAATGTCAACGCCAGCCCCGCTCCACGCATGCGCGAACGCTTGGTCGCTGAATTCGACACCGGCGCGATGGTGGCCGACCTGAAGAAGATCGCTGCGCTCATCTGAAGAAAGAGTCGCCATGCCCTCGCAACATGAAATGGTGAAACTGTTCACGGAGCAGCTCAAGCTCTGCGCGCTGAAGCCAGAGGAGACGGTCATTGTCCTGTGCGAGGATGACATCCGCGCCGACTACGCGTCAGCCTTTCTGCTCGCCGCGCGAGACCTTGGCGCGACGCCGTTCCAGATCACCGTGCCGCTGCGCGAAAAGCGCTCGGCGCGCCAGACAACGGGCAAGACCGCGATCGCCGGCAATCGGCCCGTCATCGAGGCGCTGAAGAAAGCCGACCTCATCATCGACGTCATGGGAACACTCTTCTCGCCTGAGCAGGATGAAATCTGTGGCGCCGGCGCACGCATGCTTTTCGTGCGCGAGCCGTTTGATGTTCTGGCGCAAAACTTTCCCACCACGGACCTGCGCCGCCGCATCGAATTCGGTGAAAAGCTATTGGGCAAGGCGAAAACGTTGAGGATTTGGTCGGACGCCGGCACCGACGCGACGTACGAGATGGGCGGTTACCGCGTCATGACCCAGTATGGCTACACCGACACGCCCGGTCGCTGGGATCACATGGCCACCGGACAAGTGCTCAGCCAAGCCTACGACGGCAAGGTGAACGGCGTCGTGATGGTGATGCCGGGCGATACCGTCACCGCCTTCCAGAGGATGATCGAGAGCCCCGTGAAGCTGACCATCAAGGAGGGTTTCGTCACTGATATCGACGGCGATGGAATGGACGCTCCCCTGCTGCGCGATTACATGGAGAGTTTCAGAGATCCACGCGCCTACGCCATCAGCCATATCGGCTGGGGTCTTCTGAACACGGCGACATGGTTCCACCGCGCAATCACTCGCACGCGGACGCAGGAAATCAGCGTCAATTCTCTGAGCTACTATGGGAACGTGCTGTTTTCGCTCGGTCCGAACACCGAGCTCGGCGGCGCGAACGACACACAGTGTCACATGGATATCCCGCTGCGAAAGACGTCCCTTGCGCTGGACGGCGTAACGGTCGTCGACAAAGGCCGCATCGCGATTCCTGAAATGGCTGTTTGAAGGGACGTCGATCGTTTCGAATTTGGCCTGGCGCCGGGGCAGCTCGCGCGATTGAGACCGGAGTACGACGGGTGAAGGAATGACGCAGATCGAAGCATCAGCGCAGGAAGGACAAAACAGCAGACTTTTGCCGGATGCCGCCAGCGGCAGCCTTACGGCTTGGCAACGCCAGCAACGTGGCCTGACCCTGTCGCTGATGGCGGTCCCTACGCTGGCGATGATCGCTGTGTTCGTCATGCCGTTGCTCGTGCTGCTCTGGATGAGCTTCGGCGGCGGCGGCAAGGCCGGCTTTTCGCTGCAGGGCTATATCGATCTTCTGCAGCCGGTCTATCTCAAGCTCCTGTTCTTCACCTTGCAGCTTGCCCTGCTGACCACCGTTCTATGTGCGCTTCTCGCTTATCCGATCGCCTATCTCATGGTGAATGTCAGCTCGCGCTTCTCGGCTTGGATGGGCATGGTTCTGTTCATGACGCTCTGGCTGAGCTTCCTCGCGCGAACTTTCGCCTGGATCATCATCCTTCAGCGTCGCGGCTTGGTGAACAATTTCCTGATCAGTGTCGGCATCATCGATAGCCCGCTTGAACTCGTCTACAACAAACTCGGCGCCTATATCGGCATGGTTCACATCTTGCTGCCGTTCATGGTTCTCACGCTGATTCCAGCGATGAAAGCCATCGATCCAGCTTATGTTCGAGCGGGACTGAGCCTGGGCGCAAGCCCACCGCGCGTGTTCCGCGACATCTACCTGCCGCTGAGCCTGCCCGGTCTGGTCGCAGGCTCGATGCTGGTCTTCACGCTGGCGTTCGGCTTTTTCATAACGCCGGCGATCCTCGGCGGGGGTCGCGCTCCCACCATCGTTATGGCGATTCGCGATCAGATTCAGCAGCTCGGCGACATGCAACTCGCCGCCGCGACCTCCATGGTGCTGCTTGTGTTCTGCATCGGGCTTCTTTTCATCTACGACCGCGTCGCTGGCGTCGATCGCATCTACGACAAGGGAGGAAGGTGATGGAGTTCCTTGTCCAGGGCAACGCCGCACGTGTGATGAAGATCTATGGCTGGGTGATGCTGGTGGCCGTCATCCTCCCGGTCACCATGATCGTCCCGATCAGCTTTGGAGCAGGCAGCGCGATCGTTTTCCCGCCGAAGGAACTGTCGCTCGAATGGTACCGCAATCTGATCGACGATCCCCGTTGGGGCCGCGATGCGCTTCTGTCGCTGCAGGTCGCGGCGCTCGCGACCCTGTTCGCGACTGTCGTCGGCACGGCGGCAGCGGTCGGGATCTCGCGAGTCGAGAACAAGGCGATGTCAAAATTCCTGAAGATGTTCTTCATCGCGCCGATGATCGTGCCGCTGATGGTGATATCGGTCGGGCTATACATCGTCTTCGCGCGCAACGGCTTGCTTGGCTCGATATGGGCGCTCGCCATTGCTCACGCTATCGTTGTCCTGCCCTTCGTCGTCATGCCGGTCATGTCGCGGCTCGCCAGCCTCGATCCGGCTTTTGAAAGAGCCTCAGCGTCGCTCGGCGCCGGCCAATTGCGCACGCTTTTCGCGGTGATCCTGCCGCTTCTGGTTCCCGCGATCCTTGCCGCCGCAATCTTTTCTTTTGTTTTTTCTTTCGACGAGGTGGTGCTAGCGCAATTCCTCTCGGGCCCTCGCTTCGAGACCTTGCCTCGCAAGCTGTGGGACGGGATCAGCCAGAACGGCTTGGACAAGACCGTGACATCGATCGCTTCGGTACAGTTTTTCATCGTGCTCGGATCATTTGCTGCGTGGAGCCTCTGGCAAGCAAACCGCAGCGGTCGCCTCGCCCGGCGCGCCAGCGGCGCAGCGGCGGCCAGTCTCTTGCATGTTTCCCCGGGCGGCGGCGTTCCGCTTGCTCTTCCCGCCAACGGATCTCCTCTCATGAACGTCGCCTTCAAGAATCCAGCGCCAGTCACAGATATCTCTTCTGCGTCTGCCGCCAGGGCTGACGAACAGCATGGGTATGGCATCGATTTTCGGCGCATCAGCAAGTTCTACGGCGACAAGGTCGTCGTGGAGGAAGCGAATTTCGCGGTGAACGCCGGAGAATTCGTCACCATCCTCGGGCCTTCGGGATCGGGCAAAACCACGCTGTTGATGCTGGTCGCCGGCTTCATATCGCCGGACGCCGGACGCCTCATGCTGGGCAAGCGCGACATTTCCCGCGTGCCGCCGCATCAGCGCGACATCGGCGTGGTGTTTCAGTCCTATGCGCTCTTTCCGCATATGACGGTTGCGCAGAATGTCGCCTATCCCCTGCGCGCTCGCCGCATCGCGAAGGCCGAGCAGGAGGCGAAGGTCAGGTGGGCGCTTGACCGTGTGCATATGGGGGATTTCGCGGATCGCCGCATCACTCAGCTTTCCGGCGGACAGCAGCAGCGCATCGCCCTGGCGCGCGCAATCTCGTTCGGTCCGCGCGCTCTTCTGATGGACGAGCCGCTCTCGGCCCTCGATCGCAACCTGCGCGTCGAAATGCAGCGCGAAATCCGCAGCCTGCAGCAGAGTCTTGGGCAGACCGTGATCTTCGTCACGCACGATCAGGAAGAGGCGCTCAATATGTCCGATCGCGTCGCGGTCATCAACGAGGGACGCATACAGCAGGTCGCCAGTCCGCGCGATCTGTATTTGAAACCGCAGAATAGCTTCGTGGCCAATTTCTTCGGCGAATCCAATCTCTTTCGCGGCGCCGCCGAAGGCGACCGGCTGGCGCTGGAGAACGGTGAGCTGCCGCTGGCCGAATCGCGATCAGGCAGCGCCATTCTCTGCGTGAGACCGGAAACCGTGCGCATCGACGGCGCCAACCAAGCAGCGCCGAACTGGGCGATCGACGGAACGCTGACGACCGTCCGCTTCCTCGGCAGCCTCCTGCATATGCAGTTCGCCACTGTTCACGGTCCCATTGTCGTCACCCGCGCGCTGGATGGCGTGATCGAACTTCCCGAACAGGGCGAGACGCGCAAGCTTTTCTGGGCGCCTCACACGGCGCACGTCATGACGCATTAGGTGGCTTCAGAAAAATCAGGAGGAAACAAAGCTTCCCAACATATTCCGATAGGAGAGACGAATGAAATCCAGACTTGGGTTGATCGCGCTCGTGGCGCTTGGGTTATCGCTGCCTTCCGGACTCCATGCGCAGCAAGCGCCGGAAGCATTTCGCGGCTCGGGAAAGCTGGTCGTCAACAATTGGGGCGGTCCGACCGTCGAGCGCATGCACGCCGCCTGGTATGGCGACTTTAGCAAGGCGACCGGCATCGAAGTATCCTTCACCTCCATTCCCGATGTCGCCAAGCTGAAGGTCATGAATCAGGTCCGGAATGTCGAGTGGGACGTGGTCGACTTCGAGGGCAGCCAGATGTTGCTGGCGATGAAAGATGATTTGCTTGAGCCGATCGACTACGACCTGATGTTCAAGCTGGTGCCCAAGGAGCAGCTCGATCCAGCCCAGATGACGAAATACGGCGTCGGCTCGATCGCGTTTGCGACCATCATGGCCTGGAACACCGAGACAGTCGGAAAGAAAGGCCCCGCCAACTGGGCGGAGTTTTTCGACACAAAGACCTTCCCCGGCCGTCGTGCGCTTTATGCGCGAGCGAAGCCGACGTTGGAAATCGCGCTCATGGCCGATGGCGTGGCCCCGAAGGACATCTATCCGATCGATATCGACCGCGCCTTCAAAGCGCTCGACAAGATCGGGCCCAAGGTCAATCTCTGGGTGGAGAAGACCTCGCAGTGGGATGTGCTGATCCAGAACAAGGAGGTCGACCTGATGGGGTCGAGCCTTGCGCGCACCATGGCGCAGATCGATCGCGGAGAACCCATCGGGATTGGCTACAATCAGAGCATCATGGAACAGTCCTATTGGGCCATTCCCAAGAGTGCGCCAAACATCAAGGACGCTCAGAAACTTGTCGCCTGGATGATGCGAGCGGAAGGCGCGCGCGCCGCGCTGAAACTGCTGCCCTATTACAGCATGGCCAACAAGGCGGCGTTGGACGGCATCCCGAAGGAGACGCTGGCGAGGCTCCCGGGCGCGCCGGAAAATTCGGCCAACAGCCTGACGATCGACGCAAAATGGTGGCTTGAAAACGACGCGAAGGTTCAACCGCGCTGGCTGGACTGGCTCAGCCGCCGTTAGTTCACGCTTTCATTCGCTTCTGCAGACAGCGTCCGTCTTTCACGGAGGAGAGGCGCCGCAATGCAGATTCCATCTTCTTTCCGGGGGTTTCTGTGATGACGAAGGACAATGGGGAGCCGCATCAGCACGCTGACGTCTCCGAGGCCGCGGCGCCTGATGTTGACCGGCGACGTTTTCTGGCGGGCATGGGCGCTACGCTTGGCGCGGGCGGCGTCGGCGCCGCCGCGGCGCAGGACCTTTCCCTGCTCAAGGGATCCGGCGAGCTCGTGGTCTGCACCTGGGGCGGCGCGTCCACAGATGCAATGAAAGAAGTCTGGTTCAAGCCATTCTCGCAGTTGAGCGGAATCAATGTTTCGACAGCGTCCGTCCCCGATATCTCCAAGCTCGAGGTGATGGAGAGAGTCGGCAATGTCGAGTGGGATCTCATGGATGCTGAAGGCACCCAGATGGAGCTCGCCATCAAAAAAGGCCTGTTACGAAAAATCGACTATGATCTGATCTTCAAGATTGTGCCGAAGGAGCAGATCGACCCGAAGGTCATCAAGGAATACGGCGTCGGATCGGTCGCTTTTTCCACTGTGATCGCCTGGAACACGGGTCTGTTCGGCGCAGAGGGCCCGCAGAGCTGGAAGGAATGGGCGGATGCGACGCGCTTCAAGGGTCGGCGCGCGCTGTACGCGCAGCCGCGTCCGTCGTTCGAGATCGCCCTGATGGCGGCCGGCGTGCCGCCGGACAAGATTTATCCGATCAACGTCAATGACGCATTCAAGGCGCTCGACGAGTTGAAACCGAAGATCAACCTCTGGGTCGAAAAGACCTCTCAATGGGGCGTGCTGATGCAGAACGGCGAGGTCGACCTGATGGGATCGAGTCTCTCGCGGACGCTGGATGAAAAGAATCGCACCGGGAAAATCGATTTCACATTCAATCAAAGTATCGTGGAGCAGGACTACTGGGTCATTCCGAAGTCCGCTCCAGGCGGAGCGAGCGCACAAAAGATGATTGCTTTCGCGCTCCTGGCGAAAGGCTCGCTCGCCTTCGCCTCACGCATGCCGTTCAATGTCGCAAACACATCGATCTACGGCGATCTTCCCGAGAAAATGAAGCAGCAGCTTCCCGGTTATCCCGCGAACGCCGCGCGCAATCTGCAAATCGACGAGGCGTGGTGGGCCGCCAATGCGGATCAGGTGCGCCTGCGTTGGCTGGATTGGCTCAGCAAAACCTGACGGCGCCAAACGAGGCGGAGCCCGCAGGGCTCCGTCCGCCCGGCAATATTCGCAGAACGCGTCGCAGGCGCAGCCAGCAGGAGCTGAGATGGAACTTTCCGATATGACCGCCCGCCAGATGTTCGACCATCTCAGCAAGAATCCCACTCGCCCGCGATATGGGTTTGGCTCGCGTCCAATGCTTATCAATGTCGATCTCCAGTGCGCCTATACTCGGCACGATCAATACAAGACGGCCTATGAGACCGATCCCAGGCAGATCGATTACGTCAATCGCCTCGCTGCGGAGACGCGTCGTCTCGGGTTGCCGGTGATCTGGACCTACGTCGCTTTTTCCGAGTCCGGCGACGACTGCGGCGTCTTCGGCTCGCGCACCGATACGCCCGACAGTCTGCAGAACATCAAACAAGGTTCGCCGCGCGCAGCGCTCGATCCGCGTCTGGATGTTGTCAGAGGCGATGTGGTGCTGAACAAGAAGATGCCTTCGGCCTTCTTTGAAACTCATCTCGGCTCGCTTGCCACCTATCACAAAATCGACACTGTGATCGTTACCGGCGGCTCCACATCGGGATGCGTCCGGGCCACGGTGGTCGACAGCCTGTCCCGCGGCTATCGCACGATCGTTCCTGTTGAGTGCGTCGCCGACCTGCACGAAAGCCCGCATTTCGCCAATCTCTACGACATGCACAGGAAATATGCCGACTGCATCGCTGTGTCGGAAGTGTTCGACTGGTATGCGACGCTCAACTGAGATGATCGCCGCAGCCCCGCATGACGACGCGCCGCGAGCGCCGTCGATTCACGACGGCGTCAGGGAGCTGCCGCATGAACTGCGCGGTTCGGTGCTGCTGCTCGGCAACTTCGACGGTCTGCATCTCGGGCATCGGGCGCTTGTCGTCGAGGCGTCGCATCGCGCACGCGCGACGGGGCGGCCGCTTTCAGTTCTCCAGTTCGATCCGCATCCGCGCCATTACTTCAGCGGCGAACAAGGTTTCATGATTTCCGGCTGGACCGTGCAGAAACGATTGCTCGCGGAAGCGGGCATCGATGTCATTTTCGTGCCGCGCTTCGACGCGGCTTTCGCCGCGCAGCCCGCCGCGGTGTTCGTGACGGATCGCCTCGTCGCAGGACTTGGCGTCTCCGCTGTGGTCGCGGGCGCCGACTTCCGTTTCGGCCAGCGCCGCGGCGGAGACGCGGCTCTGCTTCAGGCGATGGGCGACGCCAACGGTTTTTCAACCCACATCGTCGGCGAGCGTTGCGACAAAATCCATGGCGCGCGGATTTCCTCGAGCCGGATTCGCTCCGCCATCCGGGCCAATCGGCTGGACGAAGCGCAACGGCTGCTCGGGCGGCCGTTCGAGACGGCGATCGCCGCCCATGTCGACGGCTGGCGGTTCGATGCCATGCAGATCCTGCCGCCCGACGGGATCTTCAAGGTCGAAGCGCGAGGGAAGGCCGGTGAGCGCCTCGGGCGACGCATGCTCGTTCTGAAGGGGCGACGCGCGCAGGCGCGGCTGCCGGCGGGCGTGTCGACCATTGTGTGGCATGCGGTTTCCTCCTGACGCATGCGCAGCCAAGCCTTGAAAGGAACCGCGGTGGACTACGATGGTCTAGACGCGCTCGCGATGGCCGAGCTCGTGAGACGGGGTGATGTCGCTCCGGATTATTTCGTCAACGAGGCCCGCGCCCGCGTCGCCGCGCTGAACCCCGTGCTGAATGCGGTGGTCCATCATTTTCCGAACGCCGCGTCCGATGCGACCGACGCGCCCTTCGCGGGCGTTCCGCTGCTGCTGAAGGACACCGGCGTCGCGCTCAAGGACGCGCCGATCACCGCTGGCTCGCGTCTGCACAAGGATATCGTGAGTCCAGCAGACAGCACGCTGGGAGCGAGGCTGCGGAAGGCTGGCTTTGCATTCATCGGCCGCACGAATACGCCCGAATTGGCGCTGAGCTTTACCACGGAAGGCGATTTTCACGGAGCGGCCCGCAATCCCTGGGATACGGATCGGACGCCAGGCGGCTCCTCCGGAGGAGCCGCGTCTGTAGTCGCCGCGCGCATCGCGCCGCTGGCGCAATGCTCCGACGGGGCCGGGTCGATCCGCGTTCCCGCGGCCCATTGCGGCGTCTTTGGCCTGAAGCCGTCACGGCTGCGCAATCCATCGGGTCCGGCCATCGCCGAAGGGATCGGCGGCATGGCGACGCTGCATGCAATCAGTCGGTCGGTGCGCGACAGCGCCGCAATGCTGGATATCACCCATGGAGCCGATGTCGGAGATCCCTGGGGCTCGCCCCCGGTCGAGGGAGGTTTTCTCGATGCGGTCTCGCGGCCGCCGCGCCCGCTGCGCATCGGACTGGAGACTGGCGGCGACGCCGACTGCAGGGCTGCGGTCACGGCCGCTGCGCATCTTTGCGAGAGCCTTGGCCATCATGTCGAGCCGGCCGCTCCCGCCTATGATCGCGACGCAGTCAAGCGCGCCTGGTTCACGGTTTCCGCGGTTTCGGCCGCGAGAGGCGTACGAAACCTCGCGAAGGCGCGCGGCGTCGCCGATCCTCTCGCGCTGCTCGAACCCGTGAACAGTGAATGGGTTCTGAGGGGCGAAGCCTTTTCGGGAACGGATTATCTCGCCGCCATCGACGCGCTGCACCAGTCGAGCCGAGCACTCGGGCGATATTTCGCCGCGTACGATATCTACCTGTCGCCAACGACAGCCGAGACCGCACCGAGGCTTGGCTATCTCGCAGGCGCTGGAATGGACGTCGACGCCTTTTTCGAACGCTTCTGGGCGCACGCGCCTCTGACGGCCGTTTTCAATGCGTCGGGGTGCCCCGCCATGAGCGTGCCGTTGCACTGGACGGATGGCGGGCTTCCCGTCGGAGTTCATTTCGGGGCCGCCTTTGGCGCCGAAGCACTTCTTTTCAGCCTCGCCGGCCAGTTGGAGATCGCCCGCCCCTGGGCGACACGCCGTCCGCATATCCCAAGGATAACAGCTTGAGCACGTCGTCTTCCGCCAGTATCGCCGGCCTGAGCGCCCGCGCAATCGCAAGAGCAGTCGTTTCCGGGACTCTTAGCGCTGAAGCGGTCACTGAAACCTGGCTCGACCGAATCGCTGCTGTCGATCCGGTCCTTCGCTCCTTCATTCATCATTCGCCGAAACAGGCTCGCGCCCTTGCGGCCGTTGCGCCGAAAGGACCGCTTGCCGGCGTGCCCTTCGGCGTCAAGGACGTCATCGATACGGGCGACATGCCAACAGAATACGGGTCCGCTGCCTATCCGGGCTGGCGACCCTGCCGCGACGCGCCCGTGGTGCACCTGATACGGCGCGCAGGGGCTGTCCTGATGGGCAAGACCGTGTCGACCGAATTCGCCACGGCGGCTCCAGGCCCGACCGTGAACCCGTTCGACTCCGCGCGAACGCCCGGCGGATCGTCCAGCGGCACGGCTGCGGCGCTGGGCGCCGGATTGATCCTGATGGGGCTCGGCACCCAGACCTCGGGTTCGACGATCAGGCCGGCGGCTTATTGCGGCGTCGCCGCGATGAAACCATCGCCGAAGCTGATCGAGACGTTCGGCGTCAAGCCCCTCTCGGCGACGCTTGATGTCGTCGGTCCAATGGCGCGCGACATACGCGACCTCGCGCTCCTCGCCTCGGTCTGCATGCGGCGGCCAGAACTTTCGCCGGACCGCTTGGCGCCCGATGTGGTTCTGCCGCTGGCGCCTTTGGGACTATTCTTGCCGGTCCACGATCCCATCGCCGACTTTTCCCCTGTGGAAAGGGCGGCGGCGACGCTGAGCGCCGTGACGACGCGACCGGTTCCAAACTGGTGGGAAGGACTAGGCGCCGCGCAGGAAGACGTCTTCGCCTGGGAGGCCTCGGCGTCGCTCGCGGTCGACCGCGATCTGCATTGGAACGCGCTGCGCCCGGAGACCCATGCTTTCCTTGGCAGGCATGAGGGAATCTCGTTCGCCCGGTGGAGCGCCGCCATCGCGGCCCGCGATCGCGCCCTTGCCGACCTGGATGGGCTCTTCGGCGAGGCTGATTTCCTGATGACTCCTTCCGCGCCGGGCGAGGCGCCTCTTGGCCATGCGAAGACCGGGCCCGCGACCTATAACATCCGTTGGACGCTGCTCGGTTGTCCAAGCGTGACGATACCCGCTGGACTCGGCGCCGCAGGGATGCCTGTCGGCGTGCAGCTGGTGGCCCGGCCCGGTGAGGATGCAGCCCTGCTGCGACAGGCGGCGGCTGTCGAGGACCGCCTGCGTCTGGTTGGCATTGAGGCGCGCCCTCGCACGCTGTCGTGAAGGTCAGCGCATTCGCCGCGCCGAAGCAGTGGCTTGTGCTGCTGACATCCGGCCTTGCGCTCGGACAGCTTCTCCAGTTGTTCTCAATTCCCGCAGCGCTGATGCTCGGACCGATGGTGATCGGCGTCCTGATGGCGCAGCGGAACAGCAAGATCCGTGTTCCGAATGCTGCGCACTGGATGGCTCAGGGCGTCGCCGGATGTCTGATCGCGAGTCGCTTCAACGCCGCGATGTTCGCTAAAGTCGGTGACATCTGGCCGATCGTCGTCGTTTTCGTGTCGCTGACGCTGCTGGCGTCATGCCTGGTTGGATGGCTTGCTGGACGCTGCACCGGCATTGATGGCGAGGTGGCGATCTGGGGATTCCTGCCGGGCATGGCCGGAACGGTCATCGCCATGGCGCACGATCGCGGACTGGACAGCAGGCTGGTCGCGCTGATCCAGACCGTGCGGCTGATGGTGGTCATCGCGACGATGGTGGTCGCGGCGCTTTTCATCGTCGGCGCGTCCGTGTCGCCCCCTTCGTCGGCGCAATCCTCCGATCCCCGATCATTAGCGGCGGTGCTCGGTCTTGCATTGCTGGGAACGATCGCGGCCCGCTATCTGCGGTTCATCCCATCCGCCGCATCGCTCGTGCCGTTGATGGCCGGCGCCGCGCTGCAACTGGCGCAAGTCAATCTTGCCGTGCCCAACTGGTTGGTGACGCTCGCCTATCTCGCCTTCGGCGCGCATATCGGCCTGCGCATGACGCCGGACATCCTGCGGACGGGAGCCAAAGCGCTGCCGTCGCTGGTCAGCGCAGCGCTATTTCTCGTGGTTCTCTGCGCTGCATCGGGTGCAGTTCTGTCGGTCGTCGCGGGCGTCGACCTGATGAGCGCGCTTCTGGCGACTGTGCCAGGCAGCATAGACTCGATCGCTTTGATCGCCGTCAACGCCGGCGCGGATATGACGTTCGTGATGACCCTGCAGACGCTGCGCCTCTTCGCCGTGTCGCTGCTCGGTCCTTTCATCGCCCGGAGCATGATTCACATATTGCTGCGCCAGAAGCGAAACTGATGTGCGGCGTGGCGCATTTTAAATCCTACATGAGCGCAAGGGACAAACATGATGCATAAGGAAATTATCAGGGCGGATGTTCCGGAAAATGGCGGGGCTTACAATCTGTGCATTCGTTACGGCGACATGCTCTACCTTTCGGGCCTTGCTCCTTTCGAAGCGGAATTCTGCGCCGAAGTCGCGGCCGCGCGCGCCGCCGGCGCCAAGGTTCCACCCATGCCCGACACGCCGTTTCCACGACAGGTCGAGATCGTTATGGAAAACATCAAGAAGCTGGTCGAGGCGGCAGGCTCCAACATGGACTGCCTCTTGAAGACCAATGTCTGGCTGCGCGATCAGACCCAGGCCGAGGAATTCGAGAAGGTCTATGTCAGATATTTTTCCAGCCGCGAGGCGCTACCCGCCCGCGCGCGCATGCAGGCTGGCCGCACGCCGATGGATTGCGGTCTTGAGATCGAGGTGATCGCCTTCATTCCCGAGAAAGTTGCACATGGAATGGCGTGATGGTGTCGAGGGCCCCTGCACTGGCTCAATCATGCAATGATGTGGTTGTTGCGCCGCATGTTGTCGTTCTGCGTCACAGATTGCGGTGATCAATTGATGTATCTACGTCGATGAAGCCGTCGACATCCTTCGCCGGCGGCAATTGGGCGACGATCAGTTGATGCTTGATAGAGCGCGTCGGTTCTCTATGTCGAGAAGAAGCTGTTTGTCATCTTGGCGCCAATAGCCGGCATTCCGCCTGAATCTCAAGAGCGGACGTTCAGAGCCAGCACAGCGTCCATTCGAGGGCTCACAACACAATTTGCCGCTTCCGGGCCAAGCGCCGCTTTATCAGGCCGCGTCAAATGGGTGCGCACGCGCTTTAGAACTCGCTCTCGATAACTTCGACGTTGAACGTGCTGGAGCATTCCGCCGAACGTCTTTCCGAAGCCAGGATGAACAGTATTCATCCGACTAAGACCGCGGCTGTTTGAGTCCTTTGGTGAGGGCGGTGGTTTAACTGACCTTGGTGCGCTTGATCGCTGTTTTACGTGACCACCTTTTAGCGAGCGCTTCGAGCGCGGCGGCATGAACTGCGACATTGATGTCGTTGGGATCGAATGGCGCGCCGAGCCATTCAACGGATTCAGTATGGCGCTCATGTTTCGGATCAGCGATCGCCTCCACGAGCTCGCCATATCCCCAGGGTCCGCCGACGTCTTCGGGCGGACAACGACCTTTGGCGTCGATGAGGCGCGGATAGAGAACGCCCGGCATGGCGTCGACGATCCGCTCAATTTTGATCGTGTGCTCCCACCCGTCGCCGAAGTCATAGAGATATCGCAAGGTCTTCACGCCGACATCTTCGAGCACGTCGATGAGCTTAATCTTGCGCGCATCGAGCGGGCCGTCGCCCCAACTTGGATCGGGAATGCCCCAGCCGACATCGCCGGCGCGGATTTCATAGAGATGGCTGTTGGTCCAACCCATGGCGTCCTGCAATGCAAGATGCAGCCGGTCGAGACGGATTGTCACTGGAACTTCAAGGCGACGCAGAACCTGCGGCTCAACGTCGTCGAGCGTCACCTTGAGGTGGGCGATGGCGTCAGTCATGCCGCCAGCTTACGGCGCTCCTGATCCATCGCCCAGCGCCATGGCAATAATTCGCACAGCCGATTCTGCGGGATGTCGGCGATGCGCGCAAAGACATCGGCGAGCCATGCCTTCGGATCGACGTCGTTGAGGCGACAGGTCATGATGAGCGTCGCCATGACGGCGGCTCGCTCGGCTCCCCGGTCAGAGCCGGCGAACAACCAGGCTTTTCTTCCAAGGGCAAAACCGCGGAGCGCCCGTTCCGCCGCGTTATTCGTCAGGCAGATTCTCCCGTCATGGACGAAGCGGGCGAAGCCGTCCCAGCGATGAAGCATGTAATCGATCGGCTTGATGACGCCGGATGAGCGCGACAGCCTGCCGCGCTGCTCGCGCAGCCATGTTTCCAATTCCGCTAGCAGCGGCGCGCTCCTCTCCTGACGGATTTGCAGACGCTCGCCTGCGCTGAGCCCGTTGATCTCGCGCTCGATCTCGAACAACAGATCGATCCGGCGCACGGCCTCCAGCGCGATCGGTGAGATCGCTGTCGCCACGCGACCGCGCCGCGCGTTTTTGTCGATGTCGGCCAGTTCGAAGAAGCCTCTTCGGCTGTGCGCCCAGCAAAAGGCTGAAGTCAGCGGCTCGACCTTGCGGCCGGGATCGAAGAGCGCGTTGAAGCCGCTATAGGCGTCGGCCTGAAGGATGCCAGCGAAGCCTCGGAGATGGCGCGACGGATGTTCGCCGCGCCGATCGCGGGAGGCGTAATAGAGCGCCGCCGGCGGGTCTCGCCGCCAAACGGACGATCGTCGCGAACATAGGTCCAGATGCGGCCCGTGTCCGTCTTGCCCTTGGCGGGATCGGGATTTTCGTATCGTCGCCGTGCAGCCTCTCGGCGGCGAGCACATGGGCTTCGATCAGATTAAAGATCGGCCTGGCGACGAACACGCCGGCGCCAACCTGATCGGCCAGCGTCGAGACCGAGAGATCGATGCCCTCACATTTGAAGCGCTGGCTCTGCCGGTTTAGCGGCAGATGCTGCCCGAACTTGTCGAACAGAATCGTCGCCAGAAGCTGCGGCCCGATATAGCCCCTCGGAGTGGCGTAAAACGGCGCCGGCGGCTGCGTGATCGTCTCGCAGTCTCGACAGGAGAACTTCTCGCGCACCGTGTCGATCACTTTGAAGCGGCGTGGGATCTCCTCCAAAGTCGAGGTGACCGTTTCGCCAAGCTTCGACAAACGGTTCGATCCGCAGCACGGACACTCCGTCGGAGCCGGAAGCACGACGCGCTCCCGCTCGATGTCGTCAGGGAACGGTTTTCGCACCGGCCGCTTGCGCTCAAACGAACGAACCCTCTGCGTTTTCGCCGCGGCTTTCTCGGCCGCGAGTTCATCCTCGGTCGCCGCCGCCTCGAGCTCCTCCAGCTGCAATTCCAGCTGATCGAGCAATCGCGCCGACCGCTCCGAACGCGTCCCGTAAATCGTCCGCCGCAGCTTCTCGATCTCAAGCTTAAGATAAGCGATCAGCGCTTCCGTGCCCGACAGTTTCGCCTGCGCGTTGGCCGTTTCGGCGACCTTCGCCTCCGCCGCGTGGCGCGCCGCGCGCTCGGCGAGGATCATCGCGTGCGCGGCGGCGAGATCAGAAGGCAGCGGTCCAGCGGTGGAGTTCACACCGCGATGGAATCACATTCGCCGCCAAATTCAACGATAAACCCTCAACCAACGCTCGTTGGTCGCCAGGTTTCTTGCGGGTTTCGCCAATCGATCCCTGACAATAGATAACTCATCTGCGCCTGTGAGATCGACACCGCGCCGTCCGCCAAAGACGGCCACAAAAAGCGCTTCTTCTCCAATTTTTTCGTGAACAGGCATGCGCCCTGACCATCGTGCCAAATCACCTTCAGCAAATCGCCTCTGCGCCCGCGAAAGCAAAATAAATGACCGCTTAGCGGATCCTTGCGCAACACTTCCTGCACCTGCAGCGACAAGGACGCAAAGCCTTTTCGCATGTCGGTGTGGCCAGTCGCTAACCACACCCGTACACCCGTCGGAATCCCAATCATCGCCGATCGAGTACCGCGACGATCCGACCAAGCGCCTCGACGTCGACGCCCGTATCGACAATCACACGCCGCCCGTTCGTCAGCACGATCTCAAGCCGCGACGCGCCAGCATTCGCGTGCTCGACGGCTGGCGCGGCTTCCAACGGCGTAGCGGGCTCCTCCCCAGCGATGACTGCCGGAACAAAAGTCGTCTCGGAATCGCGCCGCTCAATGCCGAGGCCCCGACGCCATGTCACGAGCAGCGAGCGCGAGACGCCGTGACGGCGCGCCGTCGCCGACACCAACCGCGGACCGGACATGCTCTCCAGAACGATCCGCGCTTTCTCTTCATCAGACCAGCGCCGCCGCCGGCCCGTGTCCACGACCTCAAGCCGCTTGGGCGCACTGTTCGTATGGCTGGCCATACGTACTGTTCTCAACGATCAGCCCAATCATCCGCAAGGCGTCTCTCGTCGGATGCGTACGATGAACACCGCGCACCTCGATCGCCTCCCCATCAATGCGAGATCGCAGAGGTCGACGGCGAAAGCTGACGCTTCAAAAGCCCGGCTGAGCGACAAATGCATCATCTTTCCTGAACCCGCATTCGCCCGGACGAGCAATCCCAACAATCAGCTCCGCCGCGCCAATGGATGATGGGCAAACGAGGTCGGCTACGCTTCACCAGACATTCGCACGCGGAATAATCAGCGCGTCAAGGATGCGCACGCCGCGGCCGTCCGGCAGTACGGCGACGGGATTGAGATCGACTGCCTCGATATCATCGCCATAACGGGCGGCGAAGTCCGAGAGCTGCACCAGCAGTTTGACCAACGCCCTGCGGTCGGTTTTCGGCGCGCCGCGATACCCTTCCAAAAGGGAGGCCAGCTTCGTTTCGTCGATCAGCATTTCGGCGCGGGCGAGATCGATTGGAAGCAAGTCAAAGGCTGTGTCCTTCACAAGTTCCACGAGCACCCCGCCGATTCCAACGACAAGACCGAAACCAAATGGTTCGTGGCGCACCAGTCCGACCAGAGCTTCGACGCCTTCTTTCACCATTTCCTGCACCGAGAGGCCGCGAAGTTTCGCATCCGGGTCATAAGCGCGGGCGTTTGCCATGATCGCGTGGAAAGCATCGCGGGCCTCTGCTTCTGATGCGATGTTGAGTCTTACGCCGCCGGCTTCTGTCTTGTGTGAGATATCCGGCGATTCAATCTTCATCACCACCGGGAAACCGAGCGCCTTCGCCGCTTCCGCGGCGTCGTTGGCGGTAGTGACAAATTGTTCCCTCGGCGTCGGTAGGCCCTCGGCCGCCAACAACAATTTCGCCTCGCGCTCGGTGAGCGCGCCCGTCGGGAGCGACTTCTTTTCGAATGTCGCCTTGCCTGGCCAGGAAACGTCATGGTTCAGCACGGTCAGATTGGCGATCGCCGTCAGCGTGCTTCTTGTCCCACGCAGCACTGGCACGTTCGGCAGCTTCGCTTCGACGGCGCGGTGATGGCCGGAGGAAAGGTTGCTCATAAAGACGACGGGCGTCTTGTCGGCTGCGGCATACTCGGACACGGCTTCCGCGATGCCCAGATATTCAGAGGCGCAAAGATCATCGAGAGCGCTCGGCGCATCTTGTGCGGCGACGATCAGGCCGATCGAGGGATCATCGGCCAACGCATGCAAGACGTCGCGATAGATGCCGCCATTGGCGAAGACGGCGCCGGTCGTATCGAGCGGGTTCTGAGGCGTCGCAAAGGGCGGCAGCAGAGCTTTGAGCTTTGCGATCGTTTCCGCCTGAAGATCGGGCAACGATAGGCCTGCCTCATCGGCAATGTCGGAGACGTGGGCGACGCCGCCGCCCGAGACGCCAACGATCGCAATGCCGGGCTTCGTCGGGGTCTGCCTGAGATTCAGACAGAGCGTCGCCGTCTCGATGAAGCCATCCATGTCCGGCGCTACAATCATGCCGACACGGTTGAAGAACGCGCGATAGGCCTCATTGCTGCCGGCGAGCGACCCCGTATGGGCCGCAGTCGCCTGCGCGCCGCGCGCGGAACGGCCGGCGCGCAACGCGATCACCGGCTTGCCAGCCGCGTGCATCTTTCCCATCGCCGCCGCGAGCCGTTCCGGCTCGCGGATCGCCTCGATGACGACGCCGACAGCGCTCGTGGCTTCATCGGCCGCCAGGAACTCCAGATAATCGGGAATGTCGGTGACGGCGCTGTTGCCGGAGGAAACAATGTAGCTCAACCCAAATCGGCCGGTATTGCTGAGAGCGAGCGCACTGGCGCCGGAATGGGAAAGGATCGCGAAGCGGCCCGCTTCAAGATTGGTCGAAAGGCTGGAGGAACAGAGCGCGGCGCCGGCGCCGAGATTGAAGAGGCCGAGGCAGTTCGGTCCGCAGATCACCATGCTATAGCGTTCGGCGATTTCGATCAGCCGCCGCTGTCTCTCGCGGCCGACTTCGCCCAGCTCAGCAAAGCCTGAGGCAAGCACGACGGCGGCCTTGACGCCGATCCGTCCGGATTCCTCCAACGCTGTCGCAACCTTATCGGCGGCCAGGCCGATCAACGCCACATCCGGCGCGGCGTCGAGCGCGGAAAGAGAGGGGGAGGCGCGATGGCCGAAGATCGTTTCAGCTTTTGGGTGAACGGGGATGATCTTGCCCTGATAGCCGAAGCGCATCAGGTTCCTGATCACAAAGCTGGAAGAAGCGTCAACGCGCTCGGTGGCGCCGACGATGGCGACGGAACGCGGCGCCATCAAAGCCCGCATCGCATCGATCCCGTGCGCGGGCATGAGCGAAGGCTTTCTCAGTCGAGACCCTTGAACGGATTGTCGCGAAAGGCGAGGTATTCCTTCAAGGACATCTTCGCCAGGTTCGCCATCCATTCACGGCCTTGCTTCGTCACATGAAGCGCTGCGATCGCGTCGATGTTGTACTGGAATGACGGCAGGAGACCGGCGATCATCTGCTGATTGTTGATCGAGGCCTTGGTGTATTTCAGCGCCGGAACCGGCATACGAGCCAACTTGCGCGCAAGATTCTCCGTCTTTTCCTTGAGCTGATCGGCTGGCGCGATCTTGTTGATGAGACGCATACGCAACGCCTCCTCGGCATCCACCATGTCGCCGGTGAACATCAACCAACGCACGTCTCGGGTGGCGAGCAGCCAGGGCATCATCAACGCCGGCGGGCCGGAGTTATGACGCACTTCCGGCTCGCCGAACTTGGCCGTGTCTGCAGCGATCGCAAGATCGCAGCACATCATCAATTCCAGCGCGCCAGCGAGCGCATAGCCGTTGACAGAAGCGATAACCGGGATTGGCGCCCGCCAGATATTGAGCAGCGCTTCCGCATTCTCAGTCATGTCTTCGCGCCAGAAGTCGATATCGACGTCAAAATCGCCACCCTGCAGGTCGTAACCGGCGGAGAAGGCGCGGCCGGCGCCGGTAATGATCAACGCATTGACATCGGGATCGGCGATGGCGGCCTTCAGCGCAAAGTCGATCTCGCGGATCACCGTCTTGTTCATCGCGTTCATCTTGTCCGGACGATTGATCGTGATCGTCGCGAACTTGTCGGCGCCGTCCTTCTCGTAAAGTATCGTCTCGTAGCTCATCGGGGTTTCCCTTAAGTGCCTTGCTTATTTGCCGGCCTTCTTCAGCGCCGCGTAGGCGACGGCGATCTTTGCGGCGAGCTCGGCGTTGTTCCTCACCAGAGCGATATTGGCCTTCAGGCTCTCGCCCTTGGACAATTCGTCGATGCGCGCGAGCAGAAAGGGCGTCAGCTCCTTGCGGCCGACGCCGCGCTCGGCGGCTTCCCGCACGGCGTCTGCGATCGTCCCGTCGATAAATTCCGGCGCCAGGGCGGCGGCTTCCGGAATTGGGTTGGCGATCAGAATACCGGCGCCTGAACCGAGCGCGTGGTGCAGGCGCATGGCCGCAGCGATTTCCTCCGGCGTATCCAGCCGATGGTCGGCCTTATGGCCGCTCTTGCGGGTGAAGAACGCCGGGAAATCGTCCGCGCCATAAGCGATCACCGGGACGCGCTGGGTCTCCAGATATTCCAGCGTCTTGGCGATATCGAGGATCGATTTGACGCCGGCGCAGACGACGGTTGTCTTGGTGCGGCCAAGTTCGGTCAGATCGGCGGAGATGTCGAAGGTTTGTTCTGCGCCGCGATGCACGCCGCCGACGCCGCCGGTGGCGAAAACGTCGATGCCGGCGAGATCGGCGAGCAGCATCGTTGCAGAAACAGTGACGCCAGCCGACTGCTTCTTGACCATGGCGACCGCGAGGTCGCGGCCAGACGCTTTCACAACGCCCTCGGCCTGGGCCAGTTCGCCCAATTCACGGCGTTCGAGGCCGACGCGCAACTCGCCTTCGATGACGGCGATCGTCGCTGGCGCGGCGCCGTTTTCGCGGACCACCGTCTCGACGGAAAGCGCAGTCTCCAGATTGGCCGGATAGGGCATGCCATGGGTGATGATGGTCGATTCCAACGCCACGACGGCTCCGCCGGAGGCGAGCGCTTCGGCGACTTCCGGGCTCAGTTTCGGTTTCAGAACGATCATCTTCGGTAGTTCCCCTTTGGCGCTTTCGATCGGCCGCCTCATCCGGCGAGACGATGCATATTGGCGCCCAGGAAGCGCTCCGATAGTTCGCTATGGACGTTCGCCGCGCTTTCGATCGTCAGCGCGCTGAGCAGCGCGCCGATGCGCGCCGCCGCATAGATGTCTTCGCCATTGAGCATCCTGTGCAGCGTGCCGGCGATCATTGCGTCGCCCGCCCCGGTGATGTCGAGAGGCTTGGCCTGCACCGCGGGCAACGCTCGCGCGCCGTCGACGCCCGCGACTGCGATCCCGCGCGGTCCCATGGTTACGACCGCCTCGCGAGCTCCGGCGGCCTGGAGGGCAAGCGCGGCCTCCTTCGCATCGTGGATCGTCTTGCGCCCCTTGCGCTGCAGAACGGCGTTGGCTTCGTCGATGTTCATGAAGAGGAGGTCGACGCCTGTCAGGTCCTTGGGCAGGCGAGCGGCCTTTGGCGTCGAAACGGCGTCGATCGCCAGCTTGAAGCGCGCCCCTTGGCGCTTGGCGATCAGCGCGGCAAGCGTCTCGGCCGGCACATTGCAATCGCAAAAGATCCAACTTGCGGCCGCAAGATGCGGCCAAATGCGCTCGAAATAGGTGGGCATCAACAGGTCGAAAATGCCCATGTCGGCGATGCCGAGCACAAGCTCGCCCTTGGCGTCGAGGATCGCCGCATATTCAGCTGTAGGGCGTTCTGTCGTGGTGACGACTTGGCTCACATCGACTCCGCGTTCGCGCATGTATTTCAAAAGCGCGTGGCCGCCCTCATCATCCCCGACGATCGAAACGAAACTCGTCATGGCGCCAAGGAGCGCCAGATTTTCCGCGACGTTGCGGGCGACGCCGCCCATGGAGCGGACACCATCGACCGGATTGGAGGTCTCAAACACCAGATCCTGTTTGGCGCGGTATTTTCGATCGAGCACGGCGCCGCCGATGCAGACAGCGCGAGTTTGAGCCGGCATCACATATCCGCGGCCAAGGATGTAACCCTTCTGCATGAGCTGCACGATATGCGCCGCGACCGTAGAGCGCGCGAGCCCGAGCTGGATCGCGATCTCCTGCTGGCCTGCAAACGGGTTGTCCTTGATGATTGCGAGGACGGTCGCTTCCTGGGGGGCGAGGTCATCCATTTCGAATTGATCTTCCCGGCGCGCCACGCCTCGAAACCTGGCGATTTTTGATATCGACAACAACAGATGATTTTGTCAACATCTGTTTGTCAGGTGCAAAGTTGGAGGTTGCTCGTGGCCGGTTCAAGCGCCAATTCCCCGTCATCCGCCGCTGCCGCGCCAGGCATTCCGGTCATTGATGTCGGCCCCTTCATCCGGCGCGAGGCCGGCGGCGCGAGCGTCGTCAAGGCCATCGAAACCGCCTGCCGCGACACCGGCTTCTTCCTCGTAACGGGTCACGGCGTCTCGCCGGAAATCACCGCGCGGCTCTATAATCTCGCTCGCGCCTTCTTCGATGAGCCCCAGGATTGGAAGAAAACGATCGGTCGCGGCGCAGGCGTGACGGGCGGGGTCGCCTTCTCTCCGATCGCCGAGGAGGCGCTGGCCGCGACGCTCGGCGTCAAAACGCCAGGGGATTACAAGGAAAGTCTGAACTTCGGCGAGAACCTGCCAGGCGACGTCTGGCCCGATCGGCCGATTGGGCTGGAGAAGGCCTTCCGAGACTATTTCGAAGAAATGGAAAAGCTGTCGAAGCACATGCGCCATATCTTTTGTCAGGCGATCGGTCTCGATCAGGATTATTTCGAGCCATCCTTCGAAAATCATCTCTCGGCGCTGCGCGTCATCAACTATCCCGAGCAGAACGAAGCGCCGCTGCCGGGGCAGCTTCGGGCGGGGGTTCACACCGATTACGGCTTCATGACGATCCTGCGTTCGGAGGCGTCGCCCGGCGGCCTGCAGGTCAGGAACCGCAACGGCGAATGGCTCGATGCGCCGTCGATCGAAGGCGCCTACGTCATTAACATTGCGGACGCCTTCATGCGTTGGACCAATGACGAATGGGTTTCCACCCCACATCGGGTCGCCAATCCGCCGAGCGGCTTTAAAGGCGCGGCGCGCCGCCAATCGATTCCATTCTTCTTGAATCCATCGAAGGACACCAGGATCGAGTGCCTGCCGCCTTTCATCAAGGACGGAGCAAAATACCAAACGATCACCTATGGGGAATATATCGAACTGAAGACGAAACAGGCTTTCTCGAAAGGCTGATAGCTATCTAAAATTCGTGCCCGAAAGCGGGAGCCGTCAGCTTCATCCATCAAAGACCGCAAAGGGGAACTGCAGATGACAGCGTTCAAAAGGCGGCAGGCTCTTACTGGGATCGCTGCATTTTCGGCGGCCGGATTCTTCGGACTTCCCGCCGCCCGCGCGCAGCAGAAGACGTTGATCGTGCCAACGCTTGGCGGCGTCTGGGAACAGTATTGGCGCACCACGGTCGCGCCGGAATTCACCAAGCAGACCGGCGCCGCCGTCCAGCTCGACGTGGGCAACGGCCGCGCCTGGGGCGCCAATCTGCGCGCTGCGGGCGCCGCCAAGCCTCCCTATTCGATCGTGATGACCAATGAGGTTTTTGCCTCGGGCCTTCGCAAGGAGGGATTCTTCGAGAAGCTCGATCTCACGAAACTGCCGAACTACAAAGACCTTTATCCGCTGGCCAGCAAGACAGATGGTTACGGCGCGATCGCCGCCGTCTCGCCAATCGGCATTGGATATCGCACTGATCTCGTGAAGACGCCGCCGAAGAGCTGGAAAGATCTCTGGAGCAATCCAGAGTTCAAGGGCAAGATTGGCCTTTACAATTTCGCTAACAGCGCCGGCAAGATGGAGCTCCTGCTGTTTTCGAAGATCTTCGGAAAAGACCAATACGATGTCGATGCTGGCTTCGGCGCGTTGACTAAGCTCGGCCAAGTGATTCAGGTTGACTTCAATCTCTCAACCGCGCTTGCCACTGGCGAGATTGTTGTCGCGCCGTTCGACTTCGGTGAAATCGCGCGTCTGCGCCGCCAAGGGTTGCCCGTCGATTGCGTCATTCCGGACGAGGGGATGATCATGTTCGACCAGACGATCAATATTCTCGCCCATGCGCCGGAAAAAGAACTCGCCTATCAATACGCCAACTTTTTGCTATCTCCGGAAGTGCAGGGCATGATGATGAGACAGTTCTATGTCTCTCCAACAAATTCCAGGGTCGCAGTGCCCGCGGATCTTAAAGCCGACGTGCCGATTTCCGGCGCTGACATGGACAAGATCCTCACCTGGGATTGGAGCTTCGTCAACGACAAGCAGGGTGAACTTGCGGAACGTTGGGCCAAAGCACTCAAATAATTCCACCACGCTCCGTGCAGCTCATCGGGTTCAGTTGGCGCAAATTGTGCGCGGACACCGTTGAAAAAGTAGTGGTTACTGTTGAGCTAATGTCCTGATTCAGTTGTGCCGCGAACAGGAGCACATCGCGATGATGGGCGAGCGGACGGTGATGCAGGAAGCGCTGTTCTACGAGTTCAGCATCGAGCGTCATGTGCCGGCGGATCATCTGCTGCGTTCGATTGACCGCTTTGTCGACCTGTCCGGGCTGCGGACGCACCTGCGGCCTTTTTATAGCGAGATCGGCCGGCCTCGATCGACCCAGAACTCATGATCCGGATGCTGATCGTCGGTTACTGCTTCGGCATCCGCTCCGAGCGTCGATTGTGCGAGGAGGTGCATCTGAACCTCGCCTATCGTTGGCTCTGCCGGCTTGGCCTGGAGGGCGATGTCCCTGATCATCCCATCTGTTCTTCAAGGGCGAGATCGACGAAACCGAGGCGCTGCTTCGGCAGACGATCGCTGACGGCGAGAAGACGTTTGGTCGCGATGACATCAATGTTGCAGAAAGACTCTGGTTGCTTGCGGAGCTGCTCAGTCACAACAAACGATTTGATGAAGCCGAAGCGATATTCCACGAAATCATCGCCATTGCGGATCGCAAGGAGAATAGCGCGCTTCTGTGCGATATCTTGTGGCGCAGCGGTTTCGGGCTCCATCTCGATATGGGCCGCTTCGCAGAGGGCGAACTCATCTATCGCGAGACCTTGGAGATCGCCCGGCGGAAGCTCGATCGCAATCATCCGGAATTTGCGCGACTGCTGAACAATCTCGCGCGGACGCTGCGAGGAATGGCACGCTATGGGGAAGCGGAGCCTGTGGTCCGCGAGGCGATCACAATCTGGGCGCGGTCGCTTCACCCCAGGCACGCCAACCTGGCGCGAGCCCGGCATAATCTCGCCTATATCCTCCTCGGTCTCAACCGCGGCGATGGAGCGCTCGCGGAAGTTCAGCAGGCGCTTTCAGTTCACCGGGAGGTGTTAGGCGCAGATCATTTCTGGACGCGCGATTCGGCGCGCACCTGCGCGCGCTTGACGCCGTCGGCCGCACAGAAGAAGCAGCGGCCTTGCGAACCGTATTCAATCTCCCGGCCGAATCTTTATCGCAGCGCTGAGATGTCCGATCTTCGGAGTGCGGCGAGAAGCAAGCGACCGTAATGCCGTCGTGTTTATCCCGACGTGAAGCGTCCGGCGTTCAAACCTGTTGGAATGCGCGACCTGGACGTTGGGAAGGTTGATTGGCGAAACGCGGCCGCTTTGGCGAGCGCGGCGGGCTCAGTCAATCGCTGGCGCAGTCCTTCCAAACACGCCCCATCATTTCGTCCAGGCTCCGCGCGCTTACGGCCAGTATTTCCAGATTGCGAGTTTGAGCCAGTCGGTGACGGGTTTTGTATGGATTGCGATGAGGTTTCGTTTGTCGATCTGGATTTTGGCTATGCCTTCCATTCCTGGTTTGAGGGGGATGTTGGTTGCGAGGTCGGCTTCGGCGCGGAAGTGGTTTCTGCCGTCCTGGGCGGTGGCGACGGGGGTGATGGTTTTCACGGTGAAGCGGATGGGGTCGGATGCGAGGCTGGTGAGAAGGAGCGTTCCGCTCTGGCCCTTTTCGACATCGGCGATGTCGCGCTCGTCGATCTGGAGGATGACGCGGTAGGCGTCGAGAGGAGCGAGTTCGAACAGGGTCTTGCCCTTCTCGATGGGCGATCCGACCGATTGGGAGAGATCGCCGGAGACGATCACGGCGCGGAAGGGAGCGGTGATGCGGGCGCGGGCGAGGCGGTCCTCGACCTGGGCGAGCTGGGCCTGCGACTGCTCGATCTGGGCGGCGGCGACTCGTGCGGCGGGGCGGTCATGCTTGCCGAGCGCGTCATTGTATTTGAGCTTCTGCTGTTCGAGATCGCTCTTCCAGCGCACGGCCTCGAGCCTGATCTCGCGATCATCGAGAGCGGCGATCAACTGGCCCTCCTCGACCGCATCGCCGGCGCGGGCCGGCGCTTCGGCGAGGAAGCCGTCGAAGGGAGCGACGGCCGCGCGCTGGATTGAGCCCTCGACCACGGCCCTGGCGGCGACGCGATAATCGCCGGTCATGAAGCTGAGCGCCGCGACGCCGGCGACAAGCGCGACGGCTGCGAGTTTGAGCGCTGGCCTTCCCGGCCCGAACAGGGCGGCGAGACCGGACGCGGTTCTGTCGGCGGCGCGGCCGGCGATCAGGCGCTCGGCTCCGGCCTTCATTTCCAGCAGCGGGCCGATGAGGGCTGCGACCGCCTCGATGAGCTGGATCGATCTGGCGTCGAAGGTCTCCGGCCCCTCACGCTCCAGCGTGATCACGCCGACCCTGCGGCCGGCGCTCGCCATCGGGGCAGAGCAGACCGCGTCCGCGCCCGAGAGCTTTGCAAGATCGCGATGGGCGAGCGCGATCACCGTCCCAGTCGCCTCGTTCGCCGGCCAGGAGACGGGCGCCGACTGGTCGTAGCATTCCTCCATGGCGTTGGTCAGCGCCGCGATGGTCTGCGCCTTCTCCCGGATCACGGCGGAATGGGAGAGAGCGGCGAGCCTGACCTCGTCCTTGCGCGCGAGGCCGATGGCGACGCGTCGGCAATTGAGCCGGGCGGCAAGCTCGTTGGCGACGTCGAGCGCCGAGGCCTTGAAGGCGCGCTGCTCGCTCGCGCCTGCGAGGATGTCCATGGCGAAGGCGGAGCGGTCGAGCCTGGCCTGGCCCGGTCCTCCTCATTCTGGCGGCGGCGGAACATGGCTTCGAGCCAGCCGACGCCCCAGAGCAGCTGGCGCAGCGCCGCCTGCAGCGCAGCCGGCGAGGACGCGCCCATATCGACCGCGACAACGCCATAAAGCCTGCCGCCGACATCGATGGGATAGGCGAGATGAGAGGCGGCGGGAGCGGGCGTCCGGGACGCCCGAGAGGTCTCGGGCCTAGCTGTATCCGGTTTGCCCGCATCCGTCTTGCTTGCGTCTGCCTTGCGGGCGACGCCGCGGCGCTCGGCCAGCGCCTGTTCGGCGGCGGGGGCGAGATAGGCCATGTCGCGCGCAGGATCGGGCCAGGCGGCGGCCGCGGCGTAGCGGCCATTCTCTTCTTCCAGCAGCAATAGCGCCGCGACCGCGCCGGGGATCATGCCGCACTGGAGCGCGAGCCAGGACCGGCAGAACTCATGGGCCGTGCGCGCGCCCGCAAACGCGCTCCAGACGTCGCCCGTCGCCAACGATCCCTCGCGCCGCTCCGAGCCCGCGCCCGCGAGCCCGCGCCCGGGATTGAAGCCGGTCGGATTGACGTGGCTGTTCAACCGCGGGCTCGCTCAAGCGCCGGGTGAAGTTTTGAGGCCAGCCCGCTCATATCGCTCACTTCAGTTCGCCATGCCGCGCCTCATACTCCCTGAGCAGCGAGGCCAGGAGCTGCGACACCCGTTTCGCCGCGAACGGCGACAGGATGATGCGATGAAGCATCTTCACGTCGGCTCCGGCCGCGCCCCGGTCCCAGTCGTGATTGACGCCGAAGTTCAGCACCACCTCCTCGCGCGTCGAGGAGGCGTTGCAGACATTGCAGTAGGAGCTGGTCAGCTCCGACGCGTCGATGCGCAGCTTCTTGCCCTGCCCTTCCTGAGGCGCTGAAGGCCTCAGCGCGTCGGCAGGCTTCGACGCCTCGGCGCGCGACGGCTTCGCCGGCGAGGACGCGGTCGGCTTGACCGAATCCGCCAGCGCCTTCAGCGCGTCCGACTTGAAGGCGTCCACCTTCGGCAGCGAAGGCTTCAACTCATGGATCGGTTGCGCCGATTTGGCGCCATTGGCGAGTTGGGCCGCTTCATCGGGCCTCATGTCGGGGGTGGAGAGATCGCTCATCACAACTCCTCAGAACCAATCGGGATCAAGATCGCTTCACGGGGCCGGCGCAGCGATGCGCAGCGCCCGGTTGGCGGCGGAGAGCTCGCCGGGATCAAGCCGCGCCAGAAGCTCGGCCCGCCAGTCCGTCGCCTCCTCCTCGAGCGATGCGCCGGCGCCATCTCGCAATGCGCTGGCGACGTCTCGCGATGTAAAGCGGAAGTCGGTGAAGGGCGCAGCGAGATCTATCCTTGGCGACAGGGCCGACTGCGCCGTCTCGGGATTGATCGCGTCCGCCTGATCCACGCGGTCGGCGAGGCGTCGCAGCCGCGCCCACGCGTCTATCTCAGCAGTCTCTTCCTTCGCCAGCGCATCACGCAGTGAGGTCGCCAGCGCATCACGCGGTGAGGTCGCCGCCCCGGCCTCGGAGAGACGTCCGAACGGGGCCTCCGTCTTGAACGCCTCGACCTTCGCCGCCGGCTTGAGCGCCGATCCCGGCAGGCTCAGCGGCCGCGACAGGCGGCCCGATCCGTCAAGCGCCCATTCCGCCCGCAACGCGGCGCCGGCTTCCGCCGGTCCTGAGGCCGACAGGCCGGCCTCACCTGTTGGCGCCTGCTCAGGAGACGTCTCGCCGTCCCGCAGGCCCCGCCGCGCCGGACCGAACCCGCCGCCCAGCGCCAGCACCGTCGCCGTCGACAACGAGGGAATCTCGCCAACCGTCCGATAGGCGAAGCTGTCGCTCGCCGTCTCGCCCACGCCCAGCAGCGCAAGCCGCGCCGAAGCCGTGGGATCATAGAGGACCGTTCCATCCCCCAGCAGGCTGAGCGAAGCGCCAAGCCGCGATGACGCCGCAAGCGAGGCCACCGGCCCAAGCTCCAGCGTCACAGGCTGATCGATCGCTGTCGCCGCAGCAGCTGAGGCTCCCGCCATCACAACGGCCGGTGAGATGAGCCCGGAAGCGATCGTCGCCGCAGACGCCAGCGTCCCGGTCGCAGGGGCAGGGTCCGCCGCAAGATCGTCTTGTTCGAGCTCCAGCCCGAGCGCCATCAGGCTGCCCGCCGCCGACGGCGCGCCGCTCGTCTGGCTCGTTGCGACAGACACGTCGGCCGATTGGAACGCCCAGCTCGCGCTGTAATGCTCCACCACCTGCTTGCCGTTCTGCGCGAACATCACATCCGCGCCGGTGAACTGCCGGCTCGCATTGTAATGCTCGATGACCTGCTTGCCGTTCTGCACGAAGCTCACATCCGAGCCCGTGAACGCCCAGCTCGCATTGTAACGCTCGATCACCTGCTTGCCGTTCTGAACGAACGACACGTTG
Source organism: Terrirubrum flagellatum (assembly GCF_022059845.1). Lineage (GTDB taxonomy): Bacteria > Pseudomonadota > Alphaproteobacteria > Rhizobiales > Beijerinckiaceae > Terrirubrum > Terrirubrum flagellatum. Next base: position 125,085 of record NZ_CP091853.1, read on the forward strand.
GCGCCCGTGAAGCGCCAGCTTCCGTCATAGTGCTCTTCGACCGTCTTGCTGTTCTGCGGGAAGGTCACATTGGCGCTGATGAAGCGCCAGGCCGCATCGTAATGCTCCTCGACCTGCTTGCCGTTCTGCAGGAACGACACTTCTGCGCCGGTGAAGGCGCCGGCGCCGCTGTAATGCTCGGTCACCAGCTTGTTGGGATCGGCGCCGGCATGGGTGATCGCCGTCGATTTTATCGTCGAGGTCTTCGCCCAGCTTGCATTGTAATGCTCTGTTGTCGTCACCGTGGTGGTGCGGCCGCCGGCCGTCACCGTCAGCGTCACGGTCGCCGTCGACGAGAACTGCCCGTCATTCAGCGTATAGGCGAAGCTGTCCGTCCCTGAGAACGCCGCGTCCGGCCGGTAGATGAACGAGCCGTCCGCAGAAAGCGCCAGCGTTCCATGCGACGGCGTCGTGAAGGACGCGATCTTCAAGGGATTGTCGTCATGATCGTTGCTGAACAGGCCGTTCGCCGCAGCAACCGTCAACACACCGCCTTGCGCCAGCTGATAGACGTCATTGCCCGCTGACGGCGCGAGGTTCGCCGGCGCCGTCAGGAACTGAACCTGCGCGGCCAATCCGCTCGTCATCGCGATGTCGGAGCCGGAGCGTCCGGTCTCGACAGAGCCTGACGGCAGCACCTCCCTGACATGATAAGTCCCGGGACCGATATCGGCGAAGGAGAACGAGCCGTCCGCAGCCGTTATCGTCGAGCGCTCGCCAGCGTCGAACACATTGTCCCCATCCGCGTCGAGGAACACGGTGCGACCGGAGACGCCCATCTCGCCGGCGTCCCTCACCCCGTCCTTGTCTGCGTCCGAGATCGTCGAGCCCGCAATCGTTCCGAGTCTGAAGGCGCCGAAGTCGATCCCGGTCACGTGATCGCCGGTTCCGATGGTCAGCGCATGGCCCGACAGGGACCGCGTCGGCGTCGAGGGCGTTCCCGCTCCCGGGTTTGTTCCTGAGCCCGAGCCGCCCCCCGCCGCCGGCGTCAGCGCCATGATCGCCGTCGCCAGACGCTCCACATTCACCCGGCCGTAGCTTGCGCCCGAGTTCGCGACATTGTCGTTCTCATCATCGCCATCGACGATCCGGTCGCTCGTCGTCTTCACCAGACCGACGAACTCCTGCGGCGTTAGCAGACGCCCGAGATGGCTCTCCGCCAGCTCCTGCGCCAGAGCCGCCACGCCGGCGAAGTAGGCCGACGCCCGCTCGTGCCCTGCATCGTCGACAGCCCGCCCGTCGCGTTGGCGCCGGTCAGTCGCGCGCCGGGCGCGAACACATCGACCTGATCGCCGCGCTGCGAGAAGCTCGCGATCCGGTCAGCGCCCGTCGTCGCATCGGTCGCGCCATTCGCGAACCGCCAGGGACCGCCATAGTCTCCGCTCCAGACCGCCCCGACCGCCAGCACGTTCGGATCAGACGCAGGGTAGCTCACGCCCGGTTGCGAGCCGAAGGAATAGAACCCGTTCCCCGCCGCCGCGACCACGATCACGCCTTCGCTCGCCAGCGCCGCGAACTCGTCGCCGAGGCCATAGCGCGAGGACGCCGTCGTCCAGTCCGCCCCGTCGCCGAGCGACAGGTTCACCACGCTGATGTGATAGGCCGCGGCGTTGGCCACCACCCATTGCAGCGCCTGCTCGACATAGGCGAAGTAGCCTGCGCCATTGTCCGAGAACACCTTCAGCGCCACGATATCAGCGCCCGGCGCGACGCCGCCATAGGTGGCATCCGATCCCGCGATGATGCTCGACACGTTCGAGCCATGGCCCGAGCGGTCCGACGCGTCGCCATCGTGATCGGCGAAGTCGTACTGATAGACGATGCGATCGGACACGCCGTCGCCATTGCGATCGGGCCCGAAGAAGGACGAGTTCACGTCGATGCCGGTGTCGATCACCGCAACCGTCGTGCCCGATCCATCAAAGCCCGCAAACCGGGGATCGGCGCGATAGGCGCTCAATCCCGTCAGCGCGCTCGCCCAGGCGGAATCGCTTGCGCCCGACGTCACAAGACCCGACGCGCCGAGATCCGGCGAGGACAGAACCGCCGTCGAGCCCGACGTCGTCAACGCAGATGAAGAGAGCGACAACGCCGAAGAAGAGGAAGATGACGAAGACCCCGAAGGCGCGGTCAGCACCCAGCCCTGGGGAAGTTCAAGGCTCGCGACATAATCGCCGGGCCTGACATCAGCGATCACATAGCGCCCGTCAAACCCCGTGACCGCAAAACGCTCGCCCGCATCGCGGACGCCGTCGCCATCCGCATCGAGGAACACGGTGAAGCCCGCAAGCGCCCCCTCGCCCGCGTCCCGGACGCCGTCGCCATCCACATCCTCGAACGCGACGCCCGCGACATCCGACAACTCGAACGTCCCGAAATTCCGCCCCGACGCAATCAGCCCGCTCGTCGCGCCAACAACATAGCTCCCGCCAGCCGGCGAACTCTCGGCCCAGTGATCCGCCACAACCTCGCGAACGACATATGAACCCGCAATCAAACCACCGAAGCTGTAAAAGCCGTCAGAACCCGTGATCGTTGAAACCTCGGAGGCGCCCAGCGACCCGTCATCATCCGCATCAAGATAAACAACCCGGCCCCCAACCCCCGCATCGCCAACATCCCGAACGCCGTCCGCATCAACATCATTAAAGACGACGCCCGTGATCGACGCGAGCTTGAAGAGCCCGTAGGCTGCAGCATTGACGGTTCCGCCCGTCGTCGCGTCGACATCGCGCGCGACCGCGCCTGCAGTCGTGAAAGTCCAGCCTGTCGGCGGCAGCGTCACGATGTGATAGGTCGCCGGCGTCAGGCCCGTGAAGGCGTAATGCCCCTCGCTGTCCGTGACGACCGACGCTTCGCCGACATCGAGAACGCCGTCATCATCGGCATCGATGAAGACCGTGCGGCCCGCGATGCCATGATCGCCGGCGCCGAACGCGCCATCGCCATTCATGTCTTCAAAGACGAGGCCGTCGATTTCAGTTGGCGGGACGCCGCCAATCTGGATCACCGTGTCGGCGACCGACGGCGCATCTTCCGTGTAACCCGCAATATCGGTCGCGACGGAATAGAATGAGTAGGTTCGGCCCGCCTCGGCGACAAAAAGCGCAGAGGTGTCTGTCGTATTGAGCTTGAAGACGCTGTAGCCGCCGCCATCGATGGCGTAATAGATCGTATAGGCCGCAATGGCCGAACCGCCTGCGTCGTCCTGCCCGCCCCATGAGACTTCGAATTCGAGATCGTCGGTCTGCGCCGGCAGCGCCTCGACCGCGCTCGAAGGCTTGCCGACATCGAGCGTGTTGAAGATCGCGGGCGTCTCGATCGGCTCATTGACGTCGAATACGATCGTCGCCTTGGCGTCGATCACCGCGCCGCTTGTCAGGCCGCTCTTCGCTTTCACGGTGTAGCTGACATAGCCCTCGCCGACGCCGTCATCATCGTTCGGCGGCAGGAAGCCGCCGCGCGCATCGTCGACGGGTTCGCCGGTCGTGGGATCAATTGCGATGAAGGTCCAGGTGATCGTGTTCGTCGCGATATCGGGCACGATCAGGACATCGACCATGTAGCCCTTGGTGGCGCTAAGATCGATGCGGCCTGAATAATAGGAACGATCGCCATCCTGCGCGAAGGTCATCCCGCTCCAGCCGAAATCGTCGACGCGGAAGGTGCGGATGTCGAGATCGGAATCCATCTGCTGGACGATTGTCACCGTCTTCGCCGGCGCCGTCGCGAAGTCGGCGTTCTCGAAGCGGATCGTGTAAGACAGCGGCAGATCGCTGCGCACCCACTTCTCATCGCCCGCGCCTTGCGGCCCGATGATGTCGTTCGGATCTACGGAGACAAGCAGCACCGGCTTATAGTCTTTGGGCGGCTCGATCTTGCAGACATAATTTTCGTCATGCTCGGGCGGACCAAAGATGGACGGCGCGCGAACATCAACGCCGCCTTCGGTCTGGATCGGTTGATCCGAGCTGTCGCTTGCCGTTTGCGACGAAGCGGGCAGAGTATCGAGAGCGACGCTGAGCCCGGCGCCGAGCGCCGGCGAGAACAGGGATTTCGCCGACCAGACGCCATTGGCGAAACTGCTGGACGCGATCAGGCGCCGCGAAAGCTGCGCTGTCCCGGCCTCTTCTGTCCAGAACACCGTCGGCTTGCCGCCGGCGGCGCCAATGGTCACTTTGTCAATGCCGGCGGCCGTTGCGACAACCGCTGGAGTCGTCCAGGCCGCGCCATCCCAGAACGCCACCATGACATTGCTTGTGGCTGCGCCGTAAGTCGAATTGATCCAGACCGCCCCCAGCGTATCGCCAATGCGCACGATCTGGAGGCCAGCGTCCTGTCCGGCGATCTGAGCGATGCGCGTCGGGCCGGACCAGACGCCGTCCTTGTATGTTCCATAGAAGAGATCGGCGGTGTCGGACTGGCGGAAGATCGCGTCGAGCTGTTCCATGCTGATGGCGCCGGCGGCGATCTGCAGCGTTCCCGTCGCCTCCGACCAGGCGATGACAAGCGCTCCGTTCTTGTCGAAGCTGATGATGGGCTGCGAAAGCGCATTTCCCGTGCCCGCGAGCGTCACAGGCGCCCCCCAGCTCGTTCCATCGAAAACCGAAAGAGCGAAGGAGGAGATTCCGGGATGAACTGGATCCCTGTTCTCCCAGACGCCATAGACGAGGCCGTCCGGCCCGCGCGCCATGGTCATCATGCCGTCATCGGTGAGGTCTGAGCCGACATTGGACTCGACTGCGAACACGCCCGCGCCGGTTCGCACCGCATTGCCGCCGAGCGCGCCGCCATCGCGATGCACGAGCTCAAGCGTAAAGTCCTCGCCCTCGGCGAGTGACGACACACCGCCGCTGAGAATCTTGGCGAGTTGGGATTCAATGCTGCTTGCCGAAGACGATTTCAAGACACTGATCGTCGTGGACAGCTTGATCTCCGACACGCCGTCGCCGTCATCGTCGGAGAGGAAAATCTTGTCGACCATCTTGGTGACCGCCTCGCCGCCGACGATCAGGCCGAATTCGACGGTGCCCTCGAGTTGCGGATCGGGCATGATGTCGCCGGAGAGTTTCCCCGTTGCGAACATCGATATCTCAAGCGTGCCGCCGAGGAAGCTCTGCTTCAACTGGCCGGTGACGCTGACATTTCCGATCCATGTGAAATTGTCGGGCCATCGCCACTGCACCGGCCAGGCGGACGGCTTCTGCCAGCGCCATGATCCGCCAATTCCGCCATTGAAGTCGACGCTCGTGTCGATCTGCGCCAAGCCATATCTGCGCAACACCTCGAGCGTTTTCTCGACCGCTTTTCCGGGCAGCGTCGGCAGCAAACCGATCCAACGCTCGATCGGCGCGCCGACGCCAATGCCGAAATTGACAGAGCCATTGAGTCGCGACTGGTTGAACTGCCATTGCGGATCATCGCAACCGACCACCACCCAATAGCCCTGGTAGCTCGCCTCGCCGCCGACCCTCACGGTGACCGCGGGCCATCCGAGCGACTTGTACACATCAGGCGGATACTGCTTGGCTTCGACACCGAATGAACCGCCAAGCTGGATATTCGCTTCCTTGGTCCGATCGACATAGACGGAGCCAGCAAATTCCAGGCTGAACTTGGCCTCGAAGAATTGCTTCGTGAAGCGGTTGGAAAGCGGGAAGGTGACCTTTGTGCTCCAGTTGAAAGAACTGATGCTCGCCGTCGGATCGACCTCTTGCGACGACGGAGAAAGCTGGATCTCCAGCTCGCCATTTTTGATCGCTTCGCGGAGCGACTCCAGAACGTCCGACGAGAAAAGGAGAGCGCCGCCGTCGGCTGGTATCAGCGCGTAGTAAAGATCCGCATCGTCTTGCGTCGTCAGATCCTTGCTGCGCCAGCTGACGAGAATGCGTCCGTCTGCGAGCACCTGCGCTTGCGGCGCGTCGTCGTTGACAGAAGTGCCGCCAACCTTCGTCGGTTTCGACCAGTCGATGCCGTCCGGCGAGATCAGGCCAACCGCGTAGTAGATGTCGGCGTCATTGACGTCATCAACATCAGGTCGGCTGCGCCAGACAACGACGAGGCCGGCGCGCGTTCCGTCAATGAGCTTGTCGCTGGCGACGACGGTGAACTCGGAGCCTTGCACCAGATTTGCTGGGCCGAATATCTGTGAAACGATGCCCGCATTGATCCAGTTTGCACCGTCATAGTCGGCGTGCCACAGGTCGCCGTTGCGCTCCCAGAACATGTGGGCGTTGCCCAGCGTATCCGTGACGAAAATCGGATTGGTGTTCTGTTCGATATCAGCCTGCGTGACTTCGTCGACAGCCTTGAGCTGAACATTGGTTACATCGTACGTGTCGCCAACGATCACAGACGGTGGATTCTGATCCGCGAAGCCGTCCGAATCGAGGTCGAACACAAGCGGCCCATCCTGCGGCAATACGAGGATATATTGGCCCGCGAGCAATCCGCCGATGCTGAACGATCCGTCCGCGGCGGTGACGCCATAACCGCCGGCCTGATAACCGGTTGGCGTGGCTCGGTAGGCTGTGATTTCGACCCCAGAGAGCGCCGCGCCGGTTTCGCTGTCACGCAGCACGCCGGAAATCGTGACGCTCGCGCGGAATTCGGGATTCTTTGCGTAGAGGCGCGCGAAAATATCATGGATGTCACGCAATGCCTCTCCCGGCGCGGCGACCTCGCCCGCCACTCGGTTGATAAAGCGGACAAGATCACCCCACTTGTCGCCAATCTCCGGCTGCAGCCTGTTCCAGAAGGGAGTCCATTGAGCGTCTGTCAGCGACGGCGGACGGATCGCGGCGACGACTTCGCTCCAGTCGTCGATGGGTTCAGCGCTGTCGCCCGACACCGTCTCGAACGCCATCGTCGTGCCGGCGAGGAAGGCGAAGGTTGCCGAATGCTGCGCTCCGGGAGCGAGAATATCGGTCGGCCCCTCGGGGCTCGAACCAAGCGCCAGGAATAACCCGTTGCGCATGTCGGTCGCGTTGAGGCCGAACTGGCCGTTCGCGTGTACGCGGATCAGCGGCGCCATGGTGTCGATATCGCCGGTGTTCTTCCAATAGAAGTTCACATTGTAGGTGCGTCGCGACCAGACGAAGGCCGGGCCGTCGACGACAGTCTCTATGTTGGCGCCGGCGCCATCGACGACGGTCAGGCCGCCCGCGAGCTTGAAGACCGTTCCGTCGCCGCGGACCGCCTGGACAGTGTAGGTTCCAGCCGGCGTGCCAAAGAGGTCGAACGTCACATAGGCGCGGCTCGCATCGGTGCGAACGATGCGATCCGGATACAGCACCTCGTCATTCTGATTGACGAGCACGAAGATCGTCGAATCCTCAAACAACGCGCCGTCAATGCGAATTGTCGCCGCGCCGCTGTTGCCGACGGTCGACTGTTCAACTCCCGTGATCGAGAACGGAATCGATTCCGCCTTGATGGCGAAGGCGCGCGTCGGGTTGGCGCCCGACGTCGTCGTGTTGACGACATAGATATAATAGGTCCCGGCCTGCGTCGTGGGGATGACCAGCGACTGATCCTCTTCGAACGGCGTCGCCGAGCTGAAATCATACACTCCCCTGCCCGCCATCGCGTTGAAGCGGACATAAAGCTCGTTGCCCGAGCCGGCGTCAGCTCCGTCGAGCGTGATCCTGACGGTCTGGCCCGCTTCAAGGTCGAGCTTGTAGTAGGAGCCGCCGCCTTGCGGAATCACGCCCGAGGCGAGATCGCCGAGCGTCAGCCGCGGCACGTCGATATCCGCGGCGTTGAGCGAACCCGTGATGTTGTTGGTCTCGACCGTCTCCGGCAGGAGGTTGCGGATGTCGGTGCGGACGATGACGTGATAGTCGCCAGGGATCACGCCCGGCAACACGCCATGCAGCGTCTCGGTGTAGCTTGAATTGGCGCCGACGCCGCCTGTGTGCAGGACGCGGCCGATCAGGCGATCTCCAATGTCCCAGGCGTCATCGGAAGAAAGATAGAGTGAATCGTACCACGATCCGACGGCGGTGACGCTGCTCTGGTTCTGAACGCTGTAGGTGAGATCGATTTCGACGCCCAGCGGCAGATTCTCCGGGATGGAGAAATCACCGACCACGAGATCGGCCGGCTGCGCGAGCGAGATCAGCGTCGAGACCGGATCATAACCGACATTGTTCGCTTCCGAGATTTCCGGCTTCACCGCGTTGGTGCTGTCGGAGACGACGAAGACGTAATACGGGCCGGAATAGCCTTTCGGAATCTGGAATGTCTGCGTGACGGTGTAGGATTCGCCTGCGCCGACCGTGCGGTTCTGCGCCACGGCGCCGAGATAGACGTCGCCATTGCGCTGGAGATTCTGGTCGACGGAGAGATAAACGACGTCATACCAGGCGCCCGAAAGCGCGCTGCCATTGTTGGCGACTGTATAGGTCACGGTCAGAAGCTGGCCGCTGACCGCCTGATCGGCGGCGTCGACGCTGGTCACCTGAAGGTCATAGACCTTTGGCGGCTGGCCGGTGACATGGAAAACGCCCGAAGCGCTTGCATTGTTGAATTCGAGCGGCTCCTCAATGACATTGTTGTAGATGTCGGCGAGCGCATAGATGTTGTAGTCGCCGGTCGCGAGAGTTTCCGGAAGCTGGACTGTGACAGTCACGGTGTAGCTGCCGTCAGGGGCCAGCGCATTCGTGTGGCGCACGGTTGAAAGAACCGGGCTGCTGAACGTGTTCAGTCCGTTCTGGTCGGCGATATAGACACGATCGTACCAGAAATTCGCTTGCGTATCATTGTTGCCGACATTCTTCACAGTGAAGGTGATGTCGAGCGTGTCGCCGGCGTTGCTCGCGGGCGGCGTCGAGACGCTGGTGACGATCAGATCGGGAACCTGGCGCGAGATGGCGATGCTGTTCGCGCCGGCATTGTTCGTCTCGCTGGTCTCGTCGACCTTCTCGCGCACATCGGACGCCACGAGGATGTGATAATTCCCGAGCGCCCAGTAAGGCAGACTGAAGGTCGTCGAGGCGTTGTAGCTCGCGCCAACCGCGAGCTGGCCGGTATGATCAACTTCGGCCAGCGTGAAATCGTCGCCATTGCCAGCGATGTCGTCGGTCGACAGGATCACGCGATCCGTCCAACTCGACGAACTCGTCGAGCCAACGCCGTTATTCGTCACCGTCCAGTTGACGCGGATCGGCCGTCCAGCGACGCCAGCGTCGGGCGCGTCCACGACCGTGGTGAGGTCGGCCGGCAGGTTGTCAATATGCAACGCGCTCGTAGCGATGTTGTTTGCGTTGTTGAACTCGAACAACTCGTCATTCGCATCAGCCGCGACGATCAGGTGGTAGTCGCCTTCAATAAAGGACGGCAACTTGCCGCTCACCGTGAAGGTGTAGCCGCCGCCGACCGCCAGCGCCTGCGTGACGTGGACGTCGCCAAGCCGCGGGTCGGACGCGTCCAGAACGCCGTCGGTCGAGAGATAGAGATTGTCGAACCAGCTGTAGTTTGGCGTCTCGGTCGAGCCGTCGTTGCTCACATGATAGGTGACGGAGACCGTGTGCCCCTCGATGGCGACGGACGGCGCCGCGACGATCGAGGCCGCGAGATCCGGCGGCGGCCGATGCACGACATTGACGAGGTCGCTACCGGTGTTGTCACTCTCGTCGGCGCCCTCATAGACCTGCGAGAAGACGTCGGTCATGACGAGGAAATAGAGATTCCCGGCGTGACCGATCGGCGGGACGACCGACGTGTTGACGGTGTAGGCCGCGCCGGCGTCGAGCGCGCCGTTATGGACGAGCTGCGCGAGCTGGATGTCATCGCCGGAGAAAGTCGCGTCGGTCGAGACATAAATGCGGTCCCACCACTGGCTCTCATAGGTGCGCGTCTCGCCGGTGTTCGTGACCGTGAAACTCAACGCCATGGGGTCGCCGGTCACCGCATTGGAGGGGGCGGCAACCGCCGTCACCTGCAGATTTGGCGGCGGGGTCAGAGAAACGTCGATCGATCCGCTAACGCGCAGATTGTCGTTTTCGTGGCCAAACTCGAAAACGTTGTTCTCGCGATCGGCCGCGATGATGATGTAACGCGACCCCTCGATGCCGCGCGGCAGCACGGTCGTGAGGTGGCTGACATAACTCTCGCCCGCGTCGAGATAACTCGGATTGTCGACGCGTCCGAGTATGATGTCGCCGGCGTCGAGCACGCCGTCGTTGGAGAGATAGACGTAGTCAAACCAGTAAGGCGCATTGGTCGCGCCATCGCCGATGTTTTGAACCGTCCATTCGACGTCGATCGGCTCGCTTGAGGCGCCTGTCTCGGGGATCGTCACGCTGGTGATGACGAGATTCGGGAACGGCTTGAGCTTGATCGCGGTTGGATTGACGGCGAGACGCGAATTGTTCGTTTCGTTTGGATACTCGTAATATCTGTTGTCCGCGTCGGTCGTGATCACAATACGATAGGAGCCGGACAGCGTGTCGGGAATCGTCACCTCGACGGTCTGGGTGACGGACTGGCCTGGCGCCAGCGTTCCTTCATAATCGACGTCAGCGAGCCAGATGTCATTGCCGACGGCGTTGTCGCTCGACAGGGCGATCGTGTCGCGCCAACCGGTCACCGGCGCCGCGCCATTGTTGGTGATCGTCCAGGTGATCGGAATGCGCTGGCCGGAAATGGCTTCCGGCAGTTCGCTCAACGCCGTGACCGTGAGATCGGGCAGTGGCGGGATGGTGACGCTCATCGGCGCTGACGCCGTGTTATCAGTCTCGTGGCCGTTCGGCTCGTAGATCGAGCTTGCGCCAAAATTGATGAACGCAGGCAGATCCGCTGCAACGATCACGGAGTAACCGCCGGCGAGGAAGGACGGTTCGAGCGGCAGCGTCAGATCGAATTCGCGGTGCAGCGACGCGCCGGCCGCAAGCGAGATCGCTCCGCCATTGCTGAACTGGGTCAGAATGCGATCGGTGTAGTCGATCACGCTGTCGCCATAGGAGAGATAGACGCGCTCCAGCCAATCGCCATTGGCGGCGCCTGTGCCGCGATTGACCGTGTCGTAGGAGACATGGATCGTCGAGCCGGCGACGCCGTTCGCCGGGACATTCAGATTTTCAACGCGCAGATCAGGCAGCGGCGGATCAGAGATCGCAACGGGCGCATGCGGGCCGCCATTGTTGTCTTCGGCCTGATATTCAAAGACCCCGTTCCAGATGTCGGTCTCGACCCGGAAATACCACTGGCCCGGATTGTAATCATGCGACAGCGGAAGTTGCACGGTCACCGTGCGCGTATAGCTCGCCCCTGCCGCCAGCGTCTCGTTCGTCATGTCGACAGAGGCCAGCCACGAACCGTAGCCATCAGGCGCATTGGTCAGGAAGATCGCGTCTTTCCATGTGCCCGTGATGTCGCCGGCGCCATGATTGGTGACCGTATAGGTGACGTCGATCGAGTTGCCGAAGGTCGCGTTCGCCGCGCTCAGAGAGGTTGAGTCGACCTGGAGATCGAGCCGCGGCGGAAGCTGAAGGTGGATCGGGATGGCGACGTAGTTGTTCTGGTTGTTCTTGTGTTCGTAGACGTTGTCGTTGTTGTCAGTCGCGATGATCAGATAATAGGTCCGGTTCGGATCCGAGCTGCCGTCGTAGGGAATCGTCACCGACGCTGTTTGCGCGGCCTTTTCGCCTGCGCCGAGCGCGGGCTGGTTGACGCTGACCGAGGCCAGCGTCGGATCAAAATAATCAAGATTCGCGTCGGTCGAGAAGAAGACGCGGTCCGTCCAGTTGCCGCCGGGAGCGCCATCGCCGGCGTTGAGATCGTTCCAGTTCACCGTGACGGTCTGGCCGAAATAGGCGTCGGTCGGAGCATCGATGTCCGCGACCCGCAGATCCGGCGTGGGCGGCAGGCTGAGCTGGACCGGTCCGATCGCGAAGGAATTATTGTCGCCGCGGGATTCGCCGGGGCCGCCATAATAGATGTTCGGCGTGACGATGACGTACCACGGCCCGGTGAACGCATCCGTGTTGCGGAACGGTAGCGTCGCGGTAATGGTCTTGGTGTAGCTCTCGCCCGGCGCCAGCACGACGCCGTTGGTGTAGGTGTTGATGGGAACGTCGACGAACTGGATGTCGTTGGTGCTGGTCGCATTGTCATAACCGCGCACGGGATCCGTCGAGAGATCGATGCGATCTTGCCAGGCGTTGAAATTGCTCGATATCGGCGCATCGCCGATATTCGTGACAGTGTAGGTGACGGTATAGGTGGAGCCGAATACGCCTGTGGGCTCAGCCGTCGCGTTCGACACCACGAGATCAGGCGACTTGATGGCGAAGCTGCCGGTGTAGGCGGCCGCCATCGTGTTTCCGGCGATGTCGGAAATGTCAGGTCCGATCGAGACCTGATAGGCCCCACCTTGGAAACTGGTATAGAAAGTGTACGTGACCGTGGCGCCGCTCACCGCCACGGCGTAGTCGCCGATGTTCGACCCGTTCGGGCCAGTCAACGCGATATCGTTGAGTTGCACGGTGCCGCCGTCAACCGGCTCGTCAAAGGTGACGACCAGTTGTGTGAATGGCGCCGTGCTGCTGTTCGGCGTGATCGAAATCACTTGCGGCGGCGTGAGATCATAAAGGAACGACGATGAGAAAGCCGCGAGTGGACGGCCGTCGAGGCCGCTCAGAGCGCCATCGGCGATCGCAATGGTGTAAGAGCCTTCCACCGGAGCGAGGCCGGAAACATCGAAGACCAGCGTGTTGCCGTCGATAATGGTGACGCTGTTGGCGGGCGCGCCATTGATCGTGAGATCGCCAGCGTCGATAGAGTTAAGAAGCAAGCCGTCGGAGAAATCAATGGTGATGGATTGCGGCGGCGTCTTCAGCCGCGCGCCATCGGCGATCGACGTCTTCGCAACGGTGAGCGGCGCTGCGACGGACGTGACGTCGCTGTTGAGGATGTAGTCGCCGTCGCCGGACTTCGCGCCCACGACAATGCGATAGGTCCCCGCCGTGGCCGCGGTGAAGCTGATCAGCGCGTTCTTTTCGCCAGCCGATGCGTTGTCATTGAAGGCGACGCTGTGGCCGGCTTCATCGAAGATTTCGAGCGTCGGGTCGAGCGTGTTGACGGGATCGCCGGCCGCGGCGCCGGGAAGCGCGGTCGACACGGTGAGCGTCTGGCCGGCTGCAAGCTGCACGGTGTAGCTGTCGCCGGCTCGCGCGGCCCATTTCACCGCCTGCTCGAACAACCTGTCCTGCGAGCCGGAGCGCAAGGCGGAGCTGGTGCTGTCAGCGAACGGGACGCCGATATAGACGCTGTGGCCGAGCCCTTTCGTCGCCGCAACGATCGCCGCCTGACCTGATGCGAAGCCGAGCACCGTCGCGTCGGAATCGGCGCCGCCATAGGGAACCTCGACAGGCCCGGCCGTGAATGAGGTCACGTCGTCCGTGATCGGATGAGTGGTTCCGCTGAAGGTGATGTTGGCGCTTGAGTAATAGTTGTAGGAATGAATGGCGTCGACGGGCACGACGTCGTCGATCGTCTGTCGCGCCGTCTGCGTGGCGTAGCCTGTTCCAAAGACCGTGAATCCGGTCGCCACGACTCCGCCGCCGGCGAGCACGAATTGCTTCAGCGCGTCAGCGAATCCGCCGAGCTGGCTGATGACGCCCTCATTGCCGAGGATCACCACGTCATACTGCGATAGCTCCGCCAGCGTATCGATCTGGCCGCCATCGACAATCGTCGCCTGGAAGTTGAATCGTGTGCTGTCATTGAGCTGATCGCGGGCCTGGATCGCCCTGGCGTCAGTTGATACGCCGTGGATCGCCACGCGGATCGCGCCGCCGACGCTGAGCGGTCCGGCTTCCATGCGCCCGAACAGAACATTCGAAGTCAGCGGTGCAATGAGATCAGGCAGCGTGTTCTCGAGCTGCTCGTCGCGCGTCGCGGTCAAAGCATAGCGAGCGGCGCCGCTTCCAGGCGCCGCGGAGACTTTCAGCGAATAGACGCCCGCCGTCGTTGCGACATAACGTCCGATGAACAGGCTCGAATTTGCGTCATTGCTCGCGCCGCGCGCGATCTCGACGCCGTTCTCATCATAAAGCGAGAGGGAGAGCGGCTGGGCGCCGCCATCGATTTCCGTCAGGGCCACATCCAGCGTCTGGCCTGCCGCGAGCGACAGCTTGAAGAAGTCGATGTCGCTGTCGGAGGACAGATCGCCGACCGCGCTCAGCGGCGCTGCAACGCCTTCGATCGCTCCCTGCGTCGCATCGAGATCAACCGCATTATTGGCGGCATCGTTCGACACGCCGCCGCCTTCCGCAGCGATCGTCGCGTTCAGCGCCGCTGTGACCTGATAGGTTCCAGTCGTTCCCAGCGCCGTCACGCGGATGATGTAGTCGCCGCCCGCGCCATCAAAGAAAAGCTGCGCCGGCGCGCCGGGGGCGCCTGATTCCGCGATCGCCTGCGTGACGCCGTTGGAGTCGACAAGTTCGATTCGCGCGAGCACGCCGTCGGACGGCGAAATCGCGACCGACAAGCGCGCATTCGGCTCAAGCGAGACAGTGAAGTCGTCGATGTCGTCAGGCGTTCCGAACGAGCGCGACAGCGTGCGCTCATGGATCATGCCGCCTTCCGGTCCGACGGCCGGCAGGGGAGTCAGGTCGCGCGATGTGGTGTCGACGGAGAAATTGAGCGTCCACTGACCATCCTCGACGCCGTCGCCGGTGGGGAAGCTGCTATTGGGATAGCCATCGATCAGATTGCCGGCGAAATCTTTCACGTCGGAATAGAGAACGAAGAGATAATTCCCTTCACTCAGCTCGTTCGCGAAGGAGACAGTCAGGATGCGCGAGCCCGCGTCATAATTGACCGTGGTCGGCCACGAAAAATCCCCGGTGCTCAGATTGAAGAGGCCGGCGGAATGGCCGCCGATCAACGACGATTTGACGTCCTCGCTGAGCTGGATCTGCAGCGTCAGCGGCTCTTCGTCGAGAATGGCGTTTGGCGCCACGCTGCTCGCAACGACCTGCGGCGGCGTGGAATCCAGTGTGAACGAAGTCGAGGCGCCGTCGAAATAGCGGCCGTCAAGGCTGCGAATCCATCCACCCTGAATCTCGATCTGATGCTCGCCGTCCGAGGGCTGGAACGGCAGCATGAAGCCGATCGTGTCGCCGTCGATGACGACATAGTCGGACGCTTCATTGCCATCGAACAGGAATGCGCTCGCTGACAGCGACGAGAGGTCGATCGGCGCGGAGAAATCGACGCGATAGAGGCTGTCGACGTGACCAACGATCGAGCCGTCGGCGATGACGCCGCTCGCCAGCAGCGGCGGCTCGCCGGTCGCGCCGGTCACATTGACCTGATAGGCCCCCGTGCCGCCGCCGCCCGAGCGGACGCGAATGACATAGACGCCGGTCTGATCGGCCTGGAACGAGAAATCGGATGACTGGCCGCTGTCGCCCGATCCCAGATAATTTTTGGACGTGTCGTAGGCTTCGACACTGACCTGGAGGTTGGAGGTCGGAAGGCCGGCCTCATCGTTCAACGTCGCGCCATGAATGCTGATCGTGTCGCCAGCATTGGCGTAGATCGTGTAGTCGTCGAAGCTGTCCCAGGCCTGTGAGTTCAGCGCCCAGACGAGGGCCTGCTGCAGGAGCTGGTTGGCGTCGCCGGTTCTGAGATTGCCCGCGTTCCCTCCGTCGCCATAGGACGGCGCGAGAAAGACGGTGCGTCCCTGGCCATAGCGACCAAGCACCACGCCCGGCCGGCCGTCGTCGGTCAGCGCCGCAACTTCGGCGCTGGCGTCGGCTGGCGCTGAGCTCGAATTTCCGAAGACATCGATGGCGCCGAGGCCCGCGGTCACCGGATTGCCGGCGCTCACTCCCGTCATCGCGCGGACGACGTCGCGGTGAAGCTGATGAGTGGCGTCGACCGGAATCACGTCGTCGAGATCGGCCGAGCCGATCGAGCCGTTGGTCCCGAGCAGCGCGTTGCCCATGGTGACGACGCCGCCGCCATAATCGCGCACCCATTCCTTGAGCGCGTCGGCCATGTCAGCCAGGTGCACGAAAGCATCATCGCCCTCGGGATCGGCTGCCGTCCTGTCGCCGTAGCTGCCGCTGAGCACCACGAGATTGTAGTGAGTCAAAGCGTCGACGGTCGCGAGATCTTGCGGCGAGACAAGAGTCGCCGACAGCGGCAACGCTTGCGACCCGTTGATCTGATCGACCAGCGCCTGCGCCTCGGAGCCGCCGACAACGGCCACATTGTAGAGGAAGCGGCCATTGATGAAGCCGCCGACCGCCGAGCCGCCTGGTCCGAGCCAGGGGCTTTGCTGCGTGACGCTTTGCGTGTCGGAGAAGGGCGGGAGTGACGCGAAGGACGTCGCAAGATCGCCTGAAGAGCCGAAGATGACGGGATCAACCAAGAGATCGCCGCGGTCGGCTTCGTAGGTCACGTCCTTGAGCAGCGACAGCGCGTAGTCGGCGTAGCCATTCGTCGAGACTTCGACGACATACCGGCCGCTCATCGGCGCGGATGCGTTGGCGATGATCTGATCGACATTGAGCGCGCCGTTGACGCCCTGGCCGATCAACTGGCCGTTCGGATCGTAGAGCTTGATCGTGAGGTCATACCGGCTCGACATGTCGTTCCGGCTGGTTGCAGCGATCGTGAAATTCTGCCCCTCATTGAGATCGAAGACGTAGCGATCGGGGTCGCCGTTGAACACCGCGCCAAGCGCGCCCGTGCGATTGCCGCCGCCGACAAGCGGGGTTTCGGTGGCGGAGATGTCGATGTCGCCGTTTCCGTTCGGCGCCGGATCGAACACGGTGTTGAGATAAGCGTCGGCGAAGATGTAGGTCGGTGAATCGCCTTCGAGATTGGTGATCCTGAAGGTGTAGGTTCCGCTGTCGGCGATGGTGACGAGATCGGTGGTGACGCGCTGGCCGAAGTCGCTGGCCTGCGCCGTCGCGATGACGTTGTTGCCGGCGTCGAGCACGTCGAGCTGCAGTTTCGTGTGCGCGCCGTTCGGGTGCGCCGAGAAGACGAGCGTCTGGCCGCCATCGAGCTGGAGCTGCGTCTCGTCGATTGAGCCCTGCGGGAAGGTCGGGATCGTCCCGCCCTGCCCGTCATCGACCTGTCCCTGGACGTAGAAGCCCTGACCCGCGATCTGCGCGCCCGGCAGCGGACGCGCTTCGCCGAAGAGATGGCTGTTGTCATAGGCGACGATTGGCGGGCCGAGATCGGAGTCCGCGGTCTGGGTGTCGCTGGTGAGGAGCGTCAGGCCCGAGGTGTAGGCGTGCGTATCGTATTGGCCGGCGGTCGTTGCGACCTGCACATCGACCTGCGATCCGTCCTGCTGATACTGCGTGACGCTCGCCACATACATCTGCGGCTGCGACGACAGCGCCGTCGACCCCAGCGGATTCAGATCCGCGGACATGAGGATGCGCGGTTCGAGCGCTTCGAACAGAAGCTTGCGCGCGCTCGGCATTGTTGGCGACTCGCCGGCGCGGCGATGATTTTTCGACGATTTCTTCGAGCGGCCGAAAAGCATCTCTGCGGTCGCATCGAGGATGCGCTTGTGAAAAAAGCGCTCGCGTCGATTCCTGCTCAGCATCTGCATCCCCTGGCGAACATCGACGCCGCAGGGGCGCCGCACGCGGCGACGGGAAGACGCTTCAGGACGCGCGCCATCGTTCGCCCGGCAAGCCGTGCGTGACGCGCCTCGTTCAGGGGCTTCACATCGCCTTTGATTCCAACCAGCGACGCCTGTCAGTCTGCCCGTCTCAGAGCCGGCCGCATCGCGACCAGCCTGCCCCGCTCAGGTCCGCCCCTTCGGGCGTCGCCGTTACGCCTCCAAATCTCTTATTGTTGTGGTGACTTCTCTTGCACGCCCTTCACAAAAGCTCTCACAGTATTCTCAGATTTATCATCTGTTTACCTGACCATTTCAGAAGTATAGCCAAGCGAAGAAAATGATGTCAGCTTCTGCGATACTCTACTCAAGCTCTCTTTTCTGATGGCCGCGAGGCTACCAGACGGCGCGTGACGCGACCGTGATCCTCGCGTCACGGACCGCGTGGCGAAGCTGCAGGCCATTGGCTGGCGCAACCGCCTTCAACTAGGATCGCCGGCATTTCCCGCCTCGAATTTCGGATTCATCGCTGTGCTCGAACGTGAATTTCTCCACAAAATTCGCCTCGCGCTCGTTGCTTTGGGGCTTTGGGGGCTGGCTCTTCCCGCCCTCGCCCAATCGCCCTCCCCGTCCTACGACTGCGTCCTCGAACCCAGCATGAAGCTGAAGCTCGCAACGCCGGTCGCCGGCGTGCTGCGCTCGGTCGAGGCGGATCGGGGCGATGCGGTGAAGATCGGCCAGCCGGTGGCGCGGCTCGAATCGGCGATCGAGGAGGCGAATGTGGAGTTAGCCGCCGCCCGCGCCGCCAGCGAGGCGACCGTCGATGGGAAACGGACGCGGCTTGAATTCCTGCGCCGCAAGTCGGCCCGTCAGTCCGATCTCTTCAAGCGCGGCGCCGGCACGGAAGCGACACGCGACGAAGCGGAGACGGACATGCGCTTCGCCGCCAACGAGCTGCAGGAGGCGGAGTCGAACCAGAAGATCGCGAAGCTGGAGCATGCCCGCGCCGTCGAGCTGCTGAAGCAGCGAACGATCGTCAGCCCGATCGAGGGCGTCGTCGTCGAGCGACAGCTTGGCCGCGGCGAATACGCCTACGAGCAGGCGCCGATCATGACGGTGGCCCAGCTCGATCCGCTCTTCGTCGAGGTCTATGTGCCGGTCGCGCTCTATGGGTCGATCGCGATCGGCGACAAGGCGACAGTCCGGCCGGAACTGCCGAAGGCGGTCGATCGCGAGGCCGTGGTCTCGGTGGTCGATCCCGTGTTCGACGCCCGCAGCGGCACTTTCGGCGTCAGGCTCTCGATGAAGAACGCCGACCGGCGCACGCCTGCGGGGGCGCGATGCAAGGTGAAATTCGAGCCGCTGGCGAAGGCGCCTTGAACGTCGTTCGCTCAAATCGAAAACCAAGCCATCAACACCAGATAGAGGACGCCGTGGGGCCGAAGATCGCGCCCTCGGGTTTCAATCGCATGCTCGGCGCGAGCCCGAATCTTCGGCTATAACCGCGCGTCAAGATCGAGACTCAGCGGAATGCAATATGGCCGACGCGCAAGCTCCTGAGCCGACGCAACTTCGCCTTCTCGGCCGGTTTTCGCTTCTCTCCGGCTCAGGCGCCGAAGCGCCGATCAGCGCGCCGCGGCAGCGGGCGCTCATCGCCTTCCTCGCCCTTCAACCTGATTTCGCTGCAAATCGCGAGCAGCTTGCAACACTCTTGTGGGACGACACAGACGAACGTTACGCCCGGCAGAATCTGAGGCAGATCATCTCCCGTCTGCGCCGCGAACTGAAGGTGGTGGCTCCAGACTTCATCATCGCCGACCGAGAGCTTGTCCGCATCGGCGCGCTCAACCTCCATGTCGATGTGCGCGCGTTCGAACGTGCGGCCTCGATCTCCATGACGGCGGATACGGCGACCGCTCTTTATCGCGGCGATTTCCTTGAAGGCTTTTCGTGCGGCGCCCAGGGGTTTGACGAATGGGCGGAGCAAAAGCGCAGCCGCCTCAGAATGATCTATCGCGCGATTGCGCCGTCGCCTGCAGCGAATTTCTTCGAGAATGTGCCGCCGCGCGATCTCAACTTCACTGGCCGCGAAATATCCCTCGAAGCGCTCCATTCGCTTCTGAATTCAGCCGATGCGGCCGCCGACCGACCCGTCGCGATTCATGGTCTCGGCGGAATGGGCAAGAGCTCGCTCGCCGCCGAATATGTCCGCAAATATGCTGACGCCTATGGCGGCGTCTGCTGGATCAATGCGGCGCGGCGCACATCGCTGGTGGGAGGCCTTGCGACGCTGGCGACACGGATCGACCCGCGCTTCTCGGCGGTGCGCGACGAAGAGCGCGCCGCTGCGCTCGGGCTCGAACAGCTCTCGCACTTCGGCAAACCCTTCCTGCTGATCTACGACGATGTCGAGTCGCCGGAAACGATTGCCGGTCTCCTTCCGTCTTCCGGCGCGCGCGTGATTATCACCTCGCGCTGGGCCGATTGGGCTGGCTACGCCGCGCCAGTGCGTCTCGATGCGCTTGACGAAGACGCCGCGGTCGAATTTCTGCAAAAGCGCGCCGGGCGCAGCGACAGCCAAGGCGCGAAAGAGCTCTCCCGCGCTCTTGGCCATCTTCCGCTCGCGCTCGACCATGCCGGCGCCTATTGCCGGCTGACGGCCTCGAGTTTCGCCGCCTATTTACGTCAGATCGACCTGCGCGTCGCGCGCGCGCCGAAAGGGGTCGCGCGTCCGACAAGCACCGCGGCGACGTTCGGTCTCGCGATCGATGCAGCGGCGCGACAGCATCCGCAAGCTGAGGCGCTTCTCGCCTCGATGGCCTACCTGGCGTCCGACGGGATTCCGATTTCGGTTGTGGCTGGAACTTCCCTGGATAAGCGCGATCGCGATGGAGCGATCGCGGCGCTCTCCGCGGTTTCATTGATCGACTGCTCCGCGTCGGATCGAGATGAGATCACCGCCGCCATCCATCCGCTGGTGCAGGTCGCAATGCGCAATCGTCTCGCTGAGCGAAATGAGGTCACCGCGACGCTCGCGCAAATCACGACGAGCCTTGCGCAAGCGTTTCCGGCGTCCGCAATTACTGACCCCAAGACGTGGCCCGTTTGCGGCGCGCTGCTGAAGCATGTGCTGGCATTGCGCGAATTCGACCGTTGGAGCGCTGGCGCGAGCGCGGCGGCAAGCCGACTGCTCCATGGCGCCGGCGCCTATCTGTATATCCGCACAGCGTTTCGCGACGCCGAAACGCTCCTTCGCGAGGCGATTACAATCGGCGAGACGGCATTCGCGCCTGATCATCCCGTTCTCGTGCAGGAGCGCTTCGATTTCGGTCGCATGCTGTTCTTTACAGGCCGTATCGATGAGGCGGAGGCGCTGTTCCGCCTCGCGATCGCAGAAGGCGAAAAGGCGCTTGGTCGCGATCATATCGATGTCGCCGACAGACTCTGCCTTCTCGCGGAGTTGCTCAACCACACAAAACGTTATGTGGAGGGAGAGGCGATCTTCCGGGAAATCATAGCTGTCGCGGATCGCAGGGAAGACAGCAAGACGCCGCATGACGTCGCCTGGCGCAACGCTTTCGGACTTCTTCTCGTCGATTGCGGCCGGCTTGCGGAGGCTGAATCAGTCTATCGCGACGCTTTGAGAATCGCAGAGAAAAAGCTCGGCCGCGAACATCATGAAGTCGCGCGCGCAATGAATAATCTCGGCGCAACGCTGCGACGCATGGAACGCTATGAGGAGGCTGAGCCTCTGGTTCGCGAAGCTGTTGCGATCTGGACGGAGTTGCTTCACGCGAAGGACGCCTATCTGGCGCGGGGTCAGCACAATCTCGCTTTTATTCTGCACGCTCTCGGTCGATCCGAGGAAGCGCTGCCGCTTGCCGAACAGGCGCTCGCGACCCAAGAAGATGTTCTTGGCGTGGCTCATTTCTGGACGGTGGATTCCGCACGCACATGCGCCTGGATTTTCCACGCCTTGGGCCGAATCGGCGAGGCTGGAACTTTGCGGGCGCGTTTTAATTTGCAGGACGAATTGCAGCCCCGCACCGAGGATGCGTGAGGGCTCGCCCCTCCGGAAACCATGTTTGCGGAAAGTAGCGGCGGCGACGCCCCCGTGACGCGCTGACGCTTGCCACCACGGGCGGAAGCCCACAATCTCCCCTGGATTTGATTTAAGCTTTAGGTATCGCAGGACGAACCATGGTCGACGCGCAGGCTTCTGAGCCGACGCAGCTTCGCCTTCTCGGCCGGTTTCTGCTCGTCTCCGGGTTGGACGTGGAGCTTTTGGTAAGCGCGCCGCGTCAGCGCGCGCTGATCGCCTATCTCGCGCTGCAGCCTGACTTTACGGCGAGCCGCGAGCAATTGTCGACCCTGTTGTGGGGTGACACCGATGATCGCTATGCCCGGCAGAATCTAAGGCAGATCGTCTCGCGCCTGCGCCGTGAGCTGGCCATTCTGGGGCCGGACTTCATCATCGCCGATCGGGAGTTTATCCGCATCGGTCTGCCCCTCCTCCACATCGATGTGCGCGAATTCGAGCGCGCGACGTCGGCGACATCGATTGCGCGGACGGAAACTGCGATCGACCTTTATGGCGGGGATTTTCTCGAAGGCTTTTCCTGTGGCGCCGAAGGATTCGAGGAATGGGCGGAGCAGGAGCGAGCGCGCCTGAAGATAGCTTATCGCGCTGTTGTGGAACGCTACCTTGACGACCCCGCAGCGGATCCGGCGCGGGCTGTCGCCGCCGCGACGCGGGTTGCAAACGCTGATCCCTTCGACGAGCGTGGCCAGCGCCTGCTTCTGCAGGCCTTGGCGAAGCATTATGGCGCCGACGCCGCGGCGACGCAGGCGGATCATTTCATAAAACAGCTCCAACGCGAACTCGGCGTCGCGCCTGACGCCGAAACACAAGCTCTGATCGCGCAAATCAGGGCCCAGGCGCCTTCTCCTGAGGCCATCGCCGGCGCGCCGCCGCTCACGGCGAGATTCTTCGAGAATGTGCCGCCGCGCGATCTCAACTTCACGGGACGCTCCGCGGGGCTCGAAACGCTGCGAGCGTTTCTGCAAGATTCGCTGCAGCCGACCGCTATCCATGGCCTCGGCGGCATCGGCAAGACCGCGCTCGCCGCCGAATATGCGCATCGTTTCTCAGACGATTACGCCGGAGTCTGCTGGGCGAACGCGGCGCAGCGCACGCTGCTGGTGGAGAGTCTCGCCTCCTTTGCGGGCGAGTTCGATCCGAAACTTGCGTCCGAGCCCGATCACGAAAAGGCCGCCGTCGCAGGCCTCACGCAACTGTCACGCCTCTCGAAGCCCTTCCTGCTGATCTATGACAATGTGGACTCGCCGGAAACCGTACAGGGTTTAATCCCCTCGATCGGCGCGCACGTCATCATCACCTCGCGCTGGGCGGATTGGAGCGGCCGCGCCGCCGAACTCAAGCTCGACGCCTTCGACGAGGATGTGGCGGTCGAGTTCCTGCAGAAGCGGGCAGCGTGCGTCGATGCGCAGGGCGCGAAGCGACTGGCGGCTGCCCTTGGCCGGCTGCCGCTGGCGCTTGATCACGCCGGCGCCTATTGCAAACTCACCAGATCAGGATTCGACCCCTATCTCGAGCGTATTGACGCGCGCATCGCTCGCGCGCCGAAAGGCGTCGCCTACCCCGCAAGCGTCGCGGCGACCTTCGGGCTCGCGGTTGAAACGGCGAACGCGCAGCATGAATTTGCGGAGGCTCTGCTCGGCTTCTTCGCCTATCTCTCGCCGGAAGGCATTCCGCTGAGCCTCGCTACAGATGCGATCATTCCCGAATATGAACGCGAGGAAGCGCTGGCGGCGCTCTATGTGGTGTCGCTCGTCGAACATGATTCGTCGGGCGAGGATCCGATCGTGTCCCTGCATCCGCTGGTGCAGGCGGCGATGCGCTTCCGGCTCACCGAACGGGGACGAGCAGCCGACATGATCGCGCAAGCGACGGGTTTGCTCGCCGACGAATTTCCGACATCCGCAATCAACGACCCCAAGACCTGGCCGAAATGCGCGATGCTGTTGCGGCACGCGCTGGCGCTGCGCGATCTCGCCGGCTGGTCACCTGAGGCGGGCGAAGTCGCAAGCCGGCTTCTGCATAGCGCCGCAAGCTATCTCTATGTGCGCGGCGCTTACGCTGAGGCCGAGCCGCTGTTTCGTGAGGCGATCGCTATCGCGCAGGAGGCGTTTGGCCGGGAACATCCCGACGTCGCCAACAAACAGAACAGTCTCGCGCTCCTGCTGACTACGACCGGTCGCTATGACGAGGCCGAGCCGATTTTCCGGCAGACGATCGAAAGCGGCGAAAAAATGCTCGGGCGTCGCCATCTCGATGTGGCGATGCGGCTCGCGAATCTGGCGCGGCTGCTGAGCGACACCAAGCGCTACGCTGACGCGGAGCCGCTTTACCGCGAAGCGATCACGATTGCAGACGAGCATGTCGGCGTCGATTATCCCTATGCGCTCGCCTGGCGGAATAATCTCGGCATCCTGCTCAACGAGACCGGCCGCAATGCCGAGGGTGAGACCTTCTATCGCGAAGCGCTGGCGATCGGCGAACGCACGCTCGGCGTACGCCATCACGAGATGGCGCGCTGCATGAACAATCTCGGACGGCTCCTGCGCGACGTCGACCGCATGGAGGAGGCGGAGGCGCTTGTCCGCGACGCGCTGCGAATGTGGTGGGACATGCTCGGCGAAGAGCATTCGCTGCCGGCGCGTGGGCAAGAGAATCTCGCGAACATCCTCTTGCATCTCGGCCGCGTCGATGAGGCGCTATCGGTCGCTCATTCGGCGCTTCGCATCCATGAAAGCAAGCTCGGTTTGGCCCATTTCTGGACGCGCGATTCGGCGCGCACCTACGCCATCGCGCTGGATCTTGCGGACCGCCGCGGGGAAGCAAGCACGCTCAGGAAACGTTATGGATTGCCGGCCGTGAATTTCCTTGCGGCCTATCGCGCGCGACAAACCGCGGAGGTGGGCGCGCGGCGGAGATAGTTGAGCGGAACACGATCCGGCAGCGCGGCGCGCCGTCCGGACCGCGCGGTTAGGGTCGTCCTCAAAAGAAGCCCAACTTTTCTTTGGGCTCCAGCGCGCGATTTATTTGAGCCAATGTCCACACATCATGCGCGCGCACTTGGAAGCGCTCTCCGTCTTGGCTGCAGACGAGTGGACTAAGAACTCCGGCTACACTACGACGATCCAGATTTTCCGATAGCGATTGGCGCAGATGATATTCTGGCGGCATCTCCGAATGTGCCGGAGAGTCCGCTTGACATGCTATTTCAGACGCCGTGCGCCGCTCTCGGCTCGTCCGCGACGCGCACTTTGTTTACAGCAATCGCACAATATGGCGGCGAGCAAGGTCGTGCGCGCTGGACGTCGCCTTGTCAACCAAGAGTGCAAATCGGCCGTATATCGCTGTGCGGGCACTCTGATTGAGCTTGATTATCGAAATGGTTGCTTTCGGCGAAACCGCTCATATCGGCATGCAGCTATTAACTTCATGATCGACCACTACAGCGTCGCTGATCGTCAGAGCCGTAGGACAGGCTGCAGGCACCGATTAGCGCACAAAGCTGCCATTCCCAGCGTATCCCGTAAGCCGACATTCACGACGGGCTTATCGTATTGAACGGATGCAGGATGGCGCCGCACGAATGCGCAATCCTCGCGATGTCAATGCTCAACTTTCTCAGAGATCGCCAGCGCGTCGTCAGCATCTATTCCGAATTAGCAACCAGCTCTCGGGCTTTGTGTGGCGCAACGCTCGCGCCGCGTCGCTGCTTGCGGGCGAAATCGACTGTTCTAAATGCCGACGCCGGGTGGTTCGACAAAAAGATGACTAACGACCCGTTTGACGCCGGGCGCCGACTCCGCTGCAATCTTTATCGCTCTGATCTCGTCATCGCTCCCGGCCATTCCCCAGAGATCGACCGTATTGTCTCTGGCTGACGCGTTCACAAGACTCGAAAGTCGCCACGGCAACGCGCGGAATTTGTTCAAAACGGCATCCCGCAGTTCGCGATCGCCCGCATGCATGACGTCGATCGCCGGCGCAAACGCCACCTGCCGAACAATGTCCGCACGCGTGACAATGCCGACCAGTTCGCCATCTTCCAGGATCGGCAGCCGCTTGACCCGATGCTTCTCCAGCAAGTCCGCAGCAATGTCGATCGAGGTGTCTGCTGTCGCCGTTACGACGTCGCGCGTCATAATATCTTCGACGCGCGCGGCATGGCTTTTTACGAAGTCGACGGCGCGCGATCGATCCGAGGCAAGGAGCTCCAGCCACCAGGATCCTCGTTTTTGCGTTCCGATCTCGGTGCGCCGCACCAGATCGCCTTCGCTGACGATTCCCAGCAGCTTCCCCGCGTGATCTATGACGGGCGCGCCGCTAATTCGGCTTTTCACCAGCAGGCGAGCCGCCTCCTTCACAGAGCACTCCGGAGCGAGAGTGAGAAGGAACGTGGACATGATGTCGCGACAGTTCATGATCACCTCCTGGGCCTCAATCACGAGCGCGCCGTTTCAATCACTGTCGGCAACGCTTGACGCAAAGCTCGCTCAATCCATCGTGACGAAGCGCACATATTCGAAGAAGGCGGCGAGAACGACCAATATTCCCACCCCGACGGCTCTCAGAAAGCTTCCGACGCGCATCAAACATCTCGTCATGGTGGTTACAACATTAGCGCTTCGCCCTTCTCTCGAATTGATATGGATCAGATCACCGCGAGCGCCATCGGAAAGCCGATGTCGCCGCTTCTGCTATTTCCGGGCGCAGTTCGGCGCCTGGACATGGAGGACTTGGCGCGAAAGCGCTTCGGCTGATTTGATCTGGTTCAATGCGACGCGCCCGACTGCCGGATATTCAACCTTGCTGCATCAGGAGGCGTCGCCAATGCCGATCAAAGATATTCTGACGTGGATCGACGATGAAAGCGCGAGCTTCGCAGTCGCGTATGCTTTGGCGCTTTCCCAATCATTCGGCGCACATCTCACGGGTGTGGCGCTCGAAACAGACTTGGCGCCGTCTCTCATCGATGGCTCGATCCCTGTGAAGCTGTTCGACGCCGTGCGGGAAAGCGAGCGCGAGAGATGCGCCGCCGCAAAAGCCCGGTTTCTCGCGGGCGCGCACGATGCGAACGTTCCTTGTGACGCGGTCACGTTGGCGGGACCCGCCGTTGACAACTATATGCAGCTTTCAGTCCTTGCGCGTCATTTTGATATTGCGGTCCTGCCTCAACAGGTTCCCGAGAAAGGAAGCCAGCGAACGCAAGTCATCGAGGCGGCCTTGTTCGGATCAGGTCGCCCGGCGCTCATCGTGCCCTATATCTGGCAGGGAGGGCCGGTTCGGCTCGAGCGCGCGCTTGTCGCCTGGGATGGCGGGCTGACCGCAGCTCGCGCGATCGGCGCCGCAATGCCAATCCTTGCGTCCGCGAAGAAAATTGAAGTCGTCACGGTCGGCGAAGGCGAAACGCGTGTGGAGCTTCCGGGTTTCGATTTTGCGCGTCATCTTGCCCG
This sequence comes from Terrirubrum flagellatum, assembly GCF_022059845.1. Classification (GTDB taxonomy): domain Bacteria; phylum Pseudomonadota; class Alphaproteobacteria; order Rhizobiales; family Beijerinckiaceae; genus Terrirubrum; species Terrirubrum flagellatum. The sequence goes on from NZ_CP091853.1 coordinate 152,272, forward strand.
GCACGGCCTGGAGGTCTCGTCGACGCGCCTTGCGAACGGAATCGGCGTCGCCAATCGACTGTTGTCCCACGCCGCCGATTCCGGCGCGGACATCCTGATCATGGGCGGATATGGACATTCCCGGTTTCGCGAGACGCTGTTCGGAGGCGCGACGCTTGGCATTCTCGCGACGATGACCTTGCCCGTCTTCATGACGCATTGATCGCTCGACGAGTTCGTATGAAAGACCCTCGCATCGATGATCGTCGCATCGCCGTCATATGCGGACATCCTGATCCCACGCCGTCACGCTTCTGCCGCGCGCTCGCAAGCGCGTATGCCGAAGGCGCAATCGCCGGCGGCCATGAGATTAAGAGTCTCGATATCGCCGATATGCAAATTCCAATGTTGCGCGCCGCTGAGACATGGCGCGCCTCGTCAACCGAACCTGACATCCTGGCCGCACAGGAAACGATCACGTGGGCCAACCATCTCGTTGTCATCTATCCGCTCTGGCTTGGCGACATGCCAGCTCTGTTGAAATCGTTCTTTGAGCAGGTCAGCGCAGGCGGTGCGATCATCGAACTCGGCCCGGGAGATGGAAGCGCAAGCTCCGGGGCAAATCGGCGCGCGTCATGGTCACCATGGGCATGCCGGCGGCGATTTATCGCTGGTTCTTTTTCGCGCATTCACTGAGGAGCCTGGAACGGAATGTTCTCAGATTCGCCGGCGCGCGGCCGGTGCTGTCCTCGGTGATTGGGTCGGTTGAATCGTCCAGCGACCTTGTCCGAAAGAAATGGCTGACGACCGCTTTTGAACTCGGACGCACCTCAACCTGACATCGCAACGGCCGCCATTCAGAGCGCGTCGATCAACTCAAACAGCGGATTCCGCAACCTGAAGTAACGTATAACCTCGACAACCGGCGCAGAGTAGGCGCGAGACGCGAACTGCCGTCTAATTCACGCTCGATTCGCCAAGCCGAGCGAAGGCGAACCAACCCTTAGGCCATTCGCGGCGATCGGAAGTTCCGATCGAATCTTTCGCGCGCTGATCGTCGTCGGAGGTTCGCGCGGGATTGGAGGTGGGGCCGGGCTGGCGTGCGAACCGGGCGGCCCTCGGCTCGATTACGCCTGCCTCCTTATTCAACTCGATCGCGTTCGACGTCACGTTTCCCCTCCCCTCATTCCTTCAAGGCTAAGTGGCGCGCAGCGAGTTGCGTTTGAGGTAGATCAAGCGCCCGCAAAGACTAAGCAACGGGCGCGTGCCGTCCGGCCTGCGTGAGGCGCGCGTCAAACACTGCGCCGACGACCCGCGCGAGCCCCCGCACCCCCTCGGAGATGCTGATGCGCGCGCCGGAGAGCGACGCCACGCCGTCACGCGCCAGCGCGGCTACGCTCTCAAGCTCGATCGAGAAAACCGAAAGATCGACGCCATGCATGTCGCAAACCGCGCCAAGATCGACGCTGAGATCGCACATCAGTCGTTCAATGACGTCGCGGCGCAACCGATCCTCGTCGGTGAGCGCGACGCCCCTGGCTGTGGCGAGCCAGCCGGCTGCAAGAGCTTTCCTGTAAGCCGCCACCGACGAGACATTCTGAGCATATCCCTGCGGCAGACTCGATATGGCTGACGCGCCCAGGCCAATGAGCGCTGGCGCCTCATCGGTGGTGAACCCCTGGAAATTCCGTCGCAACCGACTACCTCGCGACGCCAGCGGGTCATCCGGCTTCGCGAAATGATCAAAGCCGATCCGCACATAGCCCGCCCCAACGAAAACTGACGCCGCCTCCTCGAACTGGCGACGGCGTTCGCCTGCTCCCGGCAGGGACTCCTCCGGCAGAAGCGCCTGATGTCGCTTCATCCATGGCACATGCGCATAACCGAACAGCGCGATTCTGTCAGGATCAAGCGTGAGCGCCGCGATCGCCGACTCCGTCGTGTCGCGAACCGTCTGATGCGGAAGACCATACATGAGATCAACATTAAAGCGCGCGACGCCTGCGGCGCGCAGCCATTCGACGACGCGCTGGGTGTCCGCCAACGACTGAACGCGGCGGACGGCGCGCTGAACCGCCGGCGCGAAACTCTGGACGCCGATGCTGGCGCGCGTCACCCCCGCTTGTCCCAACGCTTCGGCACGATCACGAGTAAAAGTACGAGGGTCGATCTCGATGGCGGTCTCGGCGTCAACCGCGAATCGAAATGTTTTCCGCAATGCATCGGTTAAAGTCAGGAAATCTTCCGGCCGCAGGATGGTCGGGGAGCCTCCTCCCCAATGAAGGCTCTGGATCTCCAACGCATCGCCGACATGCTGGCCAACCTTCGAGATCTCCGTCGCCAGCAGTTCTCGATATTGACTGACGGACTCATAGCGATGCGCCACATTGGTGTGGCAGCCGCAATAAAGGCAGAGCTCGTTGCAGAATGGAATATGGATGTAAAGCGAGCCGCTGATTCCGGCGGGGAGCTCTTCAAGCCATCGCCGATAGACATTGGAATCCACTTCCACGCCGAAATGTGGCGCGGTTGGATAGCTGGTGTAACGCGGGAGCCGTCGCGCTTCGTACTTTGCGAGGATATCTTCGTTCATCGACAATTCGTGCCGGATTCGCCTCGCGGACGGATTGATGCAGCTCAAACGGCTGCAACCATCGGCGAGGTGCGGAGAAGAACAACAGCGCCGATCCGGAAGCCGGAACCTTGGATCTCCCGATAGTCATCGAGCGAAATGCCCTCGACCGAAGCATCAATCGCAATTGTGGAGCTTCCGAGGTCAGTGGCGAGCCCTTCCGCATAGGAGATCACGGCGCGTGGGAGAACGCCTCCCGGCAGCCTCCCCATCACAAGATCGGTGAGGCGCAGCAGCAAGCCATGGGCCATGTCCTCGGTAAGCCGGTAGGCGAATACCGCGTGGATATAACGGCGTCGATCTTCAATTGCGACGATGCCGCCTCGATGGCGCGGCTCTTTCGTGGCCTGCCGCACGAAGCGTTCCCACAGCTTCATGGTCATGTCGGGATGGAACATGTTGATGAGCGGATAGGCGAGCTTCGCCCTGTTCGGCGACAATGATCTCGGCTGATAGAAATCTTCGACCATGCCAGCGCTTTCCGATCGGAAGATTTGCCGCACAGCCGCCGCCGGACATTGATCGCGATCAAATCGAGCGAACCGCAGCGCCCTATATTTGTGGATGTCGTTGGAGAATCTTCAATTATGTCTCTCATCGATCGCTGCGGCGGACTCGGGCGGGAGCCGTTCTGTGAACGATGCCAGACGCGATCGATCGCCGTATGCGCCGCTTTGGACGCAGGGGGCTTGCGCGCTCTGGAAGCGTTGTCCCAGCACGTTTCGTTTGCGGCGAAGGAAACGCTTTTCGTTCAGGGTGAGGCGGCGGACGCTGTCTACAGCCTGACGTCAGGCGTGGCGCGCCTTTACAAGATCATGCCTGACGGCCGTCGCCAGATCGTCGGCTTCGGATTGCCTGGCGATTTCCTCGGCCTGGCGATGCGCGACCGCTACGGTTTCTCCGTCGACGCCGTGACCGAGGTCTCGGCATGCCGCTTCGCCCGCGGCGCTTATTCAAACTTCGTAGATGACCACCCGACGCTGTTGCGCCGTCTGCATGAATTCGCCACCCACGAGCTTACGCTTGCGCAAGATCAGATGCTGCTGCTTGGCCGGCGCAACGCCGAAGAGAAGCTCGCCTCCTTCCTGATCTCCATGCGCGAGCGCTGGGCAAAGCTCGGCGAGCCCTCGATTACAGTCGAGTTGCCAATGAGCCGGCAGGATATCGCTGATTTTCTCGGACTGACGATCGAAACTGTGAGCCGCACCTTCACCAAACTCGCCAAGCGAAAGATCATCGCGGTTGTGCCGGGCGGCGTGCGGCTGGTCAATCTTGCTCATCTCGAAACGATCGCCGCCGCCTGACCAGAATCTACGCCCGGCGATCAGTCGTCGGCCAGCATGCGGTGTTCCGCGCCCTCCATATCGTCATACTGTCCGGCGCGCAGCGCCCAGAGGAAGGCGCAAAGCCCTGTCAGCCCAAGACCGAGCGCAACGGGAATGACAAAGATCAGGACTTCCATCGCGCGGCCTCAGGCGAATTTCGGATTTGTTTTCACCGCCGCCGCCGCGGCGTCGGCGCCGCGATCGTGGCGTGATAAAGGGACGGCCCGCGCCCTGAGCGCGTTCGCCGTGACCAGCAGCGACGAGCTCGACATGGCGAGCGCCGCGATCAGCGGAGTCAGAAGCCCGACGGCGGCAAGCGGAATCGCAGCGAGATTGTAAAGCCCCGAAAGCCAGAGATTTTGCATCATCAGCCGCCTCGCCTTTCGGCTCTCGGCGAGAACGGCGAGAACCGGCGCCAGACGGCGTCCCATGAACAGCGCGTCGGCTGCAGCCTGGCTGACATGAGCCGCCGATGTGGGAGAGAGGGACGCCGTCGCGGCGGCGAGCGCCGGCGCGTCATTGAGCCCGTCGCCAACCATCAAGACCTTTCGTCCGTCGCGCGTCAGGGATTCGACGCGCGCGATCTTGTCCGCGGGCGTGAGTTCCGCGCTCCATTCGTCAACGCCAAGTTGGCGCGCGATCGCAGCGACGGCTGCGGCGCGGTCGCCTGAAAGAATGACGACGCGAAGCCCTTGCCGGTGCAGCGCAGACACAACCTCCGACGCGTCCGACCGCAGCGCCTGGCGAACCAAGAACACCGCAGGCGGCTCATCGCCTCGCCGATAGCAGATCGCAGACGCCTCCGGATCATTCGCCAGCGCGCGCGCAGCTTCGACTTGCGCGTTGCAGAATGAGGGAGAGCCGAGCTTCACCTCGACGCTATCCAGCCGCGCGCGCACGCCAAGGCCAGCCGCTTCCTGCGCGCCAGCGACTGGCGCCTGCGCCCTTGCAAAGGCTGCAAGGGCGCCCGCCATGGGATGGCGGCTCGACAAAGCAAGACGCGCCGCCTGCGCGAGATCCCGCTCCGCGAACAGACCGCCCGCGAGCGCAGGCTCAGGCAGCGTGAGGGTGCCCGTCTTGTCGAACACAACAGTGTCGATTCCGGAAAATCGTTCGAGCGCCCCGCCGCTGTTGAGCAGCACGCCCTCGCGGAATAGCGCGCCCGTCGCGACCACCTGAACCGCTGGAATCGCCAGGCCGAAGGCGCAAGGGCAAGTCACAATCAGGACCGCGACAGCGTTCAGCAACGCCGTATGCCATCCGCCGCCAACAAAAAGCCAGCCCACAAGGGTCGCCGCTGCGACAATATGAACGAGCGGCGCATAATAGCGCGCCGCCCGATCAGCGAGCTGAGTGAAGCGCGATCTGCCCTCAAGCGCGCCGCTAACCAGTTTCTCGACCTTGTCGAGCAGCGTGCCCTCCGCGACCGCCGACACCCGGATCGTCAAGGCGCCGTCGCCATTGAGAGAGCCGGCGTAGATCTGATCGCCTCGTCTCGCTGAGGCCGGCGCGGTCTCGCCGGTCGCCAGACTCTGATCGATTTCGGACGCGCCCTCCTCGACGCAGCCATCCACCGCGACCCGCTCGCCGGGTCGGACGAGCACGCGATCGCCTGGCCTCACGTCTGACACAGGCACGTCGCGGATCGATCCGTCGTCGAAGATCCGGCTTGCGGTCTCGCTGCGCAGAGCGGCGAGATTTTCGGCGAACGCTTTCGTCCTGCGGCGCATCGCCTGATCGAACGCGCGCCCAATAAGCAAAAAGAACAGCAGCATGATCGCGCTGTCGAAATAGGCGTGCTCGGCGTGTCTCGCCGTCTCGATCAGCGAGACCGCCAGCGCCAGCACGACGCCGAGCGTGATCGGAAAATCCATGGTGATTCGACCGCCGCGCAGCCCCTTGATCGCGCCCTCATAGAAGATGCGACCCGCATAGGCCGACGCGGGCAGCGCGATGGCGGCCTCGATCCAGTGAAAGAAATCGCGCGTCTCTGGCGTCATGTCCGAAACATTCCCGGCCCATACCGAGACCGCAAGCAGCATGACGTTCATCGAAGCGAAGCCCGCGACAGCCAGCGCGCGGACGAGGCGCTTCATTTCCGCTTCTTGGGCGCTATCGACCACGCGTCGATCGAAGGGATAGGCTCTGTATCCCATTTCATCGAGGCGCTGGATGAAGCTGTCGACGGCGGACGCATCTCCACGCCAAACGATCGCCAGACGCCGGTCCGTGAAGTTCAACCGCGCTGAAGCGACGCCGGGCATGGCGTTCAGCTCCCTCTCGATAGCAGTCAGACAGCCGGCGCAATGCACGCCCTCGACCGCGAGGCTGGCGCGCTTTGCGCCATCGCCGTCTGTCTCGACATAGGCCGAGCGATCGCGCTTCAGGCTCGGCCGGGCATTGGCTTCACGCCACGAGGCGTGAGCCTGAACATAGGACAGCGCAAGATCAGAGCAGCACATCGGCCGGCTCACGGCAGCAAGAAGCGATAGATGCGACGGAATTGTCGCTCATCGCCATCGAGCACATCGACAATGACGTCCCATTGCCCGCTGGCGACCGCCGGCCAGCTCGCGCCGTAGCGGCCATCCGCATCTTCCTGCAGTGTGGCGGAGACATCCTCGCGCTGGGCGGTCGGCCGGTGAAGGCTTGCAACGACGTTTCGCCGAGAGAGCGGCGCGCCATCGCGATCCTGAACGCGAACGACGATTTTCGCGCCCCGGCCGATGCGCAACACTTCGGTCATGAGCGACCAACCGCGCTCGTTTTGCGCGCGCGCCTGCGCAGCCTCGCTGTTGAAGAGCTGCCCCGCTCGATAGGCGCTGCTCGTTTCCGCGCCCGACCAGCTGTGTATCGCGAGATAGATAAGCGCTCCGTTGACCGCGGCGATCACGCCGAAAAAGCCGGTTAGTATGAGAAGCACGGCGCGGCCGGTGAGGCGGCGGGGGCGTTCGTCTGCGAGGATCATGGTCAAGGCGCCCTGAAGAAGTCGTGGGCCGAGGCGGACTCTCCTGAAGCCACGTCAACAATGCGGAACAGGATCGGTTGTGATTTTTCCGGCCGCGCGCCTCTCGGTGAGAAGAGCAGCGCTCGCAATTCTTTGGTGTCGTCCGACTCGACAGGGATTGCGTCGCCGTCTGTCACGCCGACGATCTCAAGCCGCGCGCCTGAAAGGCCTTCGACGCTTATCCGGAACCGGCGGGCGTACGAACGCTTGTTCAGAATCCGCAGTGTGTAACCGTTGCGAATCGATCCGTCGCTTAGTTGGACGTGAAGCGGATTTCGGTCGTGCAATGCGCTCAGCCCGGTGAAGCTGCGCATGGACAAGGCCGCCAGAATTCCCAATCCGACGCCGAGGACCAGCAGGCCGTAAAGAATCGTGCGCGCGCGCACGATGCGATATTGGGGCGCGAGCCCCTCGCTCCGGCGCTGGCAATTCTCGTCGGTGTCATAGCCGATCAAGGCCGTCGGCCGGCGCAGCTTCGACATTACATTGTCGCAGGCGTCGATGCAGAGACCGCACTGGATGCAGCCGAGCTGCAGCCCTTCGCGAATGTCAACGCCGGTCGGGCAGACGACGACGCACTGATTGCAATCGACGCAATCGCCCGCGAGCTCGCCTGCCGCCCGCAGGGCCGAGTTCTTCTTCGCGGATCCACGAGGTTCGCCTCGATCATACCGATAGGTGACCGCAAGCGAGTGCTTATCCGTCAGCGCGCCCTGTATGCGCGGCCAAGGGCACATGAAGGTGCAGACCTGCTCGCGCATCCAGCCCGCAAGGGCATAGGTCGTGAAGGTCAGGACGCCGATCGAAGCATATGCGGCCAGCGGCGCCTGGAATGTCGCGAGATCAAGAATGAGGGTGGGCGCGTCCGCGAAATAGAGAACCCAGGCGCCTCCCGTCCACCAGGCTATCGCAAGCCAGAGAACGTGCTTCGTCGCCCGTCTGACGACTTTCTCGGCCGACCAGGGAGCGGCGTCGAGTTTGATGCGATCGCGCCGATCCCCCTCGATGAGCCGTTCGACGGCGAGGAAGAGATCTGTCCAGACTGTCTGGGGGCAGAGATAACCGCACCAGACGCGGCCGGCGACCGCGTTCATCAGGAAGAGCGTGAACGCCGCAAGGATCAGCAGGCCGGCGAAAACATAGATGTCCTGCGGCCAGAGCTCGATGAAGAAGAAGTAGAATCGGCTCTTGGCGAGCTCGACGAGCACGGCCTGCGACGGTTCGTGCGGCCCGCGGTCCCAGCGAACGAAAGGCAGCAGGTAATAGACGCCGAGTGTAACGACGAGGACGATCCATTTGATAGAGCGCAGCCGGCCTTGCACCGCGGCCGGCTGAACCTTCTTGCGCGCCTCGTAGAGCGGCGCATCGAGCCCAGATGTCGGCGTTGCCTGCGAGGAAGACATGATGCGATTTGCTTGCCGGGCGCTCTCGAATTCAAACCCAAACTATCGTGGCGACGCGCAGCGGACTTGATCTGGCGCAAAGGCGGCGCGCCAACGTTCTTGTCGCACTTGACGCGCCCGCCGTCTTTTCTCAGGAATCCGTCGCGATCTCTATTTGCCGCCGCCGAGGGAATGGATGTAGAGCGCCAGCGATCGGATGGTCGTCGCATCCAGCCGCTCCTCCCAGGCCGGCATCACGCTCTTTCGACCGCCGACGATCGTCGCGATCACTTGCTCGGGTTTCGATCCGTACAGCCAGATCGCATCGGTCAGATCGGGCGCGCCGACCTCGCGATTCCCCTTCGCCTTCTCGCCGTGGCAGCTGGCGCAACTCTGGGCGTAGATTTTCGCGCCATCCGCGAGATCAAGCTTCGGGTCAAACGCCTTGCCTGACAGCGACAACACATAATTGGCGACCGTCTCGATCTCCGTGCGTTTCAGGAGGCCGTCGCGGCCGCCGAACGCTGGCATCTCGCTCAGCCGCGTCTCCGAATGGGAGCTGCGTACGCCATAGCGGATCGTTCGTTCGATGTCGGCGAGAGTCCCTCCCCACAGCCAGTCGTCATCCTGCAGGTTCGGGTATCCGATCTGTCCTGTCGCCCCGGCGCCATGGCACGAAGCGCAGTTATCGCCGAACGCCGCCTTACCGATGGCGAGCGCGAGCTTCAGCATGTCGGGATTGTTTCTGACTTCCTCAAGCGACGCCTTGGCGAGGCCTTGCGCCTGGGCGTCGCGCTGCGATCGCACGGTCTGCATCTCCTCGATGATGGCGGCGCGCTGCGAAAATCCAAAGACGCCGCGGGTGTAATCTGAAACCAGCGGCCAGGCCGGATAGACGATCCAGTAACCGATCGACCAGACGATGGTCGCATAGAGAATGTACAGCCACCAGCGAGGCAGCGGATTGTTCAGCTCCTCGATGCCATCCCATTCATGCCCCGTGGTGTGCCGACCGGTGGCTTCGTCGATGCGAGCGACAGGTTTCGCAGCGTCCAGCATGAGTCAATCCTCACCAAGGGGCAGACGGGACGCGCGCTCGAACGAAGCCCGGTTGCGTGGCCAGAGCGCATAGACGATCGCAGCCAGAAACAGGCCTACGAAATAGACGAGACCGCCTGTCTGCGCGAATTCCGCGAGAATATGATAGGTCACGTCAGTCACCTCAGATTCTTCTTGTCTTCGTAGAGCTTGAAGTCGACGAGCGTTCCGAGCATCTGGAGATAGGCGACGAGCGCGTCCATTTCGGTGACTTTGCTCGCATCGCCGTCGAAATTGCGCATGACCGCTTTTGGATATCGCTTCTGGAACGCATCGGCGCCATCCGCATCCGGATTCGTCTGATCGATGAGATCGCTGCGCGCCATCCTGATCATCTCGTCAGTGTAGGGCACGCCCACGGCGCGGTTCGCTCGCATGGCGTCTGCAATCGTCCTGTCGTCGAGCTCACGATCGAGCCATGGATAGGCCGGCATGATCGAGGTCGGCGCGACAGCGCGTGGATTGCGAAGATGGTCGCGATGCCATTCGTCGGAATATTTGCCTCCGACGCGCGCCAGATCGGGGCCGGTCCGCTTCGACCCCCACTGGAACGGGTGATCATATTTGCTTTCGGCCGCCAGCGAGAAATGGCCGTAGCGCTCGACCTCGTCGCGCATCGGCCGGATCATCTGGCTGTGGCAGAGATAGCAGCCTTCGCGGATATAGATGTTGCGCCCGGCAAGTTCGAGCGGCGTATAGGGCCGTATCCCCTCGACTGTCTCGATCGTGCTCTTGAGGTAGAAGAGCGGCGCGATCTCGATCAGTCCTCCAATCGCGACGACGATGAGGATTCCGATCAGAAGAGGGATCGAGTTCTTCTCGAGAAACTCGTGACGATTCCAGAGAGTCGTTTTCGAGATCGCCATGGCGCGTCTTTCGGTTCGGAGGAGCGGCGTCAGGCTGACGGTCGGACCAAGGCGAGCGCCGGCGCGGCCGCAAGTTCACGTGCGCCGGACGCGGGTTCGTCCCGCTCGGTCTCGGAGGCTTCGCGCCCCGCGATCGTCATGGCGATGTTGTAAACCATGATGAGCGCGCCGATGAGGAATAGCACGCCGCCGGTCGCCCTTATCAGATAGTAGGGGCGCATCGCCTCGACGGTTTCGATGAATGAATATTCTAGGAAGCCGAGCGAGTTGTAGGCGCGCCACATGAGCCCCTGCATGACGCCCGCGACCCACATCGACGAGATGTAGAGCACGATCCCGAGCGTCGAGACCCAGAAATGCCAGTCGACGAGCTTGAGCGAGTACAGGCGTTCGCGCTTCCACAGCCACGGAACCATGCAATAAATCGCGCCAAACGAAACATATGCGACCCATCCGAGCGCGCCCGAATGCACATGGCCGATTGTCCAATCCGTGTAGTGGCTGAGGCTGTTGACGACCTTGATCGACATCACCGGCCCCTCGAAAGTCGACATGCCGTAGAAGGCCAGCGACACGATCATCAGACGGAGCACAGGATCGGTCCGCAATTTGTCCCAGCCGCCTGACAGCGTCATCATGCCGTTGATCATGCCGCCCCAGGATGGCATCCAGAGCATGACCGAGAACGTCATGCCGAGCGTCTGCGCCCAGTCAGGCAGCGCGGTGTAATGCAAATGGTGTGGACCCGCCCAGATGTACATGAAGATGAGGGCCCAGAAGTGGATGATCGACAGGCGGTAAGAATAGACCGGCCGTTGCGCCCGCTTCGGGATGAAGTAGTACATGATCGCGAGGAAGCCCGCGGTGAGGAAGAACCCCACGGCGTTGTGCCCGTACCACCATTGCACGAGCGCATCCTGGACGCCTGCGAACACCGAATAAGATTTCGAACTCGTCAACGAAACCGGCAGAGCCAGGTTGTTGACGATGTGAAGCATCGCGATGGTGACGATGAAGGCGAGATAGAACCAGTTCGCGACAAAGATGTGGGGCTCCTTGCGCTTCCAGATCGTCGCGAGAAAAACCAGGAGATAAACGACCCAGACGATGGTCAGCCAGAGATCGGCGTACCATTCGGGTTCGGCGTATTCCTTCCCCTGAGTGACGCCGAGCAAATAACCCGTGCCGGCGATGACGATGAAGAAATTATATCCGAGCACGACGAACCAGGGAGCGAGTTCGCCGGCGAGGCGGGTGCGGCAGGTGCGCTGCACGACATAGAATGAAGTCGCGATCAGGACGTTGCCGCCGAAGGCGAAGATCACAGCCGAAGTATGAAGCGGACGAAGCCTGCCGAATGACGTGTATTCGAGCCCGAGATTGAGTTCTGGCGCCCAGAGCTGAAAGGCGATGATGCAGCCGACAAGGAAGCCGGCGACGCCCCAGCCGACGGCGGCGAGCGTCGCGAACTTGGTGGCGGCGTCGTTGTAGTTCGGCTTTCCCTCGATTTCCTGGGGAGGACGCGCGGCCGGCCGCGCAACAAGCCGGTTGAACAGCGCAAAAGCCGCCGCAAGGCTTGCGAGCATCGCCAAGTACGCATGGAAGGCGAAGGCCGCGTCTTGCGCCTTCGCAGCGGCGAAGAGCGCAAGAACGAAGACGCCTGCGAGAAACGCGCCGACCGCGGCCTCCCCTTCCGTCATCGTTTTTTGCGACGTCAGTGATTGCTGCATAAAAAACCTCGGCTGCCGCGGGCGCGCCATCGCGCTTCATGCATGCCCTGCTTCGCCAATGCGGCCTTGATTTAGGTCAAGCCCCACTGTTTTGACGCCACAAATGTCTCGACGAGCGCGACGCCAACGCTGCGGAAGGGCGGCGACGGTTCCGATCTGATCTGCGTCAAACCTTTGCGGCGGCATACGAGCTTTACTTGATTGAGGGAGTTGTCCATGCCCAGATCGCATTCGCCCCTGCGCAAGATCACGCTTCATCTCGCGCGTACGAAAGACCATCCAGATGGATCTGACGCGCATGGATACATTCTGGTCGCGCCCTTGACGGATGAAGGGCGGATCGATGCGACGCAGTGGCGCGACAATCCGGCGGCGTGCGGCGTCACGCGGTTCTGGGGCGGCGAGGAATTGCGCCATGGCCGGTTGGCGCATCGGCCGGGCGGCGTAAACGGCGCAACCTGGACTTTCGATTATGACGCCAGCACGCTTGCAGATGATGAAGCCGGTTTTCGTCTCGGGGACCATCGCCTGACGCCGGGGGAATATCTCTCGATCCGAAGCCCCGACGGAGACCTGCGCACCTTCAAGGTGGCGAAGGTCGAGGCCGTCTGACGCAGTCGACGCCGGCAACTGCTTCGCGCCGTCGCCGCCGGACTCTTGCGCGCGAACGCTCGGCTTCATAATGTCCGGAAGCGCTTCAGGGGCGCGAAGTTTTCCCCGCGCGAAACCGGTCCGGCCTGACGCAGATGTCCCGTTCTCCCGATGGCGGCGAAACAGCTCTCCGAACGGGCGGCGTCGCGACCTTTGAATTCGAATTCGGCGGAGGCTCGGCGGTGTGGAGCGGTGACGCTTCCGCGCTGTTCGACGGCGCGGAGCCTCCGTATGACGTCGGCGCCTTGCTTGCGCTTCTCGGCGCGGAAGAGCGTGAGGCGCTGGCGAAGACGCTTGGCGGCGTCGCCAGGGGGGAGCGGAGTTTCGGTTTCATCCATTGCGCGCCTCGGCCGGGTCACGCGGCGCGGTGGACGCTTTTTCGTGGCAAGGCGATCGAAGGCGCGGACGGTCATGTCGCGCGACTCGTAGGAGCCGCAATCGACGTCACAGAGCAGAGGAAGGAGCTTGCCCAGGCTCGCAGCCATCTCGAAGACCGCTCGCGTCGTTTGGAAACCATGGTCGATTCGGCGGTGAGCGCCATACTGACAATCGACAACGCCGGCCGCATCCAGGCGGCGAACAAGGCCACGATCAGTCTCTTTGGCTACAGTCTGGAGGAGATGATCGGCCGCAACGTGCGCATGTTGATGCCGGAGCGCTATGCGGTCGATCACGATCAGTACATCAAGAATTATGTCGACACCGGGCGCAAAAAGATCATCGGCATAGGTCGTGAAGTGACTGGCCAGCGCAAGGACGCGTCGACCTTCGCCATGCATCTTGCGGTCAGCGAATTCGAAGACAATGGGCGGCGTTATTTCACCGGCATCATCACCGATCTGACCGCGCGCGACGCAGCGGAGAAAGCAATCCGCGATTCGCAGCTCCGTCTCGCCGAGGCGCAGAAGATGGACGCGATCGGTCAACTTACGGGCGGCGTCGCGCATGACTTCAACAATCTCCTCACAGTCATCTCAGGTAATCTCGAGCTGCTCGACATGCGACTCGATGATGAGAGGGCGCGCGACCTGGTGCGACGCGCTGATGAGGCGGCGCGCATGGGCGCGAGACTGACGGAGCGGCTGCTCACATTCAGCCGCCGGCGCAAGCTCCAACCCTCAGTTCTTGATCTGAACGAGGTCGCGCTTGGCATGCTAGAACTGCTTCGCCGTTCGCTGGGCGAGACAGTTCGCGTCGATGCCAATCTGGCGCCGGATCTCTGGAATGTGAAAGTCGACCCAAGCGAGATTGAGAACGCGATCCTCAATCTCTGCATCAATGGTCGCGACGCCATGCCGGACGGCGGACGCATCCTGATAGAGACGAACAATGTCAGGCTCGACGACGTCGACATTGCTGATTTCGGCGGACTGCCGGTCGGAGATTACGTCAAGCTCGCAGTGTCCGACACGGGCTCAGGCATGTCGCCCGAGGTGGTCGCCCGCGCCTTCGAACCGTTCTTCACCACAAAGGAAACAGGTCGCGGCACTGGCCTCGGGCTCAGCACCATTTACGGATTCGTCAAGCAGTCCGGCGGCGACGCCCGCATCTACAGCGAGGTCGGCAAAGGCACGACCGCGAATCTCTACCTTCCGCGCGCGACGGGCGAGATCGAGGCGCGAGCGCCGTCCGCGAATATCGCGGAGAGCACGCCGCCGGAAGCGGAGCGCATCCTTGTCGTCGAGGACAATCCGCAGGTGCGCGAGCTGACGATCAGGCGGCTCGAGATTCTCGGCTATGAGACGCTCGTCGCCGAAAATGGGCCGGACGCCATCTCTCTACTGGAGGCAGCGAAAGTCGATCTGGTGTTCTCGGACGTGGTGATGCCCGCTGGCATGTCCGGTTTCGACGTTGCAGGGTGGGTACACAAGAACCGCCCCGAAATTCGCGTCCTTTTGACGTCGGGCTTTGCGCCCGAGATCGCGTCGGCCGGCGCGGAGACGGCGTTCGCGGGCGCGTTGCTGCGAAAACCTTACACGCAGACCGACCTGGCGCGAGCAGTGCGGAAGGCGCTTCGCGAGCGCTGAGACTTTAAGATTGCTAGAGGGAGCTGACCTGCGCCGCAAAGGCGTAACCAACGCCACGCACCGTCTTGATGAAGCGCGGCTCTTCGACATTTGCTTCGATTTTCTTGCGCACCCGCCCCACGAGCGTGTCGATCGAACGGTCCAGCGGCGACCAGTCATGCCCCTTCAAAATGTCCATCATGCTGTCGCGGGACAGTACTCGTCCCGGACGTTCAAGGAACATGATCAGCATGTTGAACTCGGCGGTCGTCAAGGGGATGACTTGGCCAGCCGGATTCTTGAGTTCGCGGCGAGACGGAACCAAAATGAAACCATCAAATCCGAAACCACGCTCCGCAACGACGGCTTCAGCCGGATTCAGCGGCGGTCCGCTCTGGGGTGAGCGGCGCAAGACGGCGCGGACTCGCGCCAGCACCTCACGCAGATGAAAGGGTTTGGCGATGTAGTCGTCCGCGCCTACCTCCAGTCCGACCACGCGATCCACCGGATCGTCTTTTCCGGTGATCATAATGATCGGGATGGTCCGCGTCGCGCGCACTTCGCGAGCAAGCGACAAGCCATCCTCGCCGCCGAGCTTCAAATCCAGGGTGATGAGCGCAACCGGCCCCTGATCGATAATTCTCCGCATCGTCACGCCGTCGGCGGCTTCAAGCACTTCGTAGCCTTCAAGCTCAAAACACCGCTGTAGCAGCGTCCGCACTTCGGGGTCGTCATCGACTACGAGAATTCGCACGGGCGTCATGGCGTTCGAAATGGAACCCTCGGGCGAGGCCCGTCAAATCGGGCCTCGATCGCTTCTGTCACACTCTATTACAATTGATTACCAAGGCGGCAAGCCGCTGACGCCGGCGCCTGTTCCCTTTGGCGCATCGCCAACCGCCTCGAACGTCAGCGGAGAGTCAAATGCTCACGTATGTCGCCGCAAGCCAGCCCCGCTTCGCCCCGCCGGCCGCTATCCGGATGGCTCCCCCTCTCGACGGAGCCCGCGAGCGTGGGCCCGATCCGCAACGTCAGCCGAAATGCCGCTCGGGTGCTACGATCGCGACCTATCAGGCCGATCAGGAAGTGATCGGCGAAGGCGAACTCGCGAAGAATTACTATCAGGTCATTGATGGCCTCTTCCGTTCCGTCAAATTCACTCGCGACGGTCGGCGTCAAGTCCTCGCCTTCTATGGCCCCGGCGACATGTTCGGCCTCGCTCCCGGCGCGACCCACGAAATTACCGTCGAAGCCGTCAAGGTCGGCAAGCTCGCCATCTACGGCCGCGGCGGCGTTGGCGCAGCGGGCTTGTCCGATGCGCGCCTGGCGATGGCCCTCTTCAAAGGCGCCGCCGAAGCTCTTGCACGAACCACAGATCACATGACGATGATCGGACGCTCCTCAGCTGTGGAGCGGTTCGCCTGGTTCCTCGTCGACGCCGCTGAGCGATTCGGCGAACATCGCAACGGTGTGATCCAGTGTCTGTTGGCGATGAGCCGTCGCGATATAGCGGACTATCTCGGCCTCACCATTGAAACGATCAGTCGAGTATTGGCGAACCTCAAACAAGCGGGAATCGTGGCGCTCAGGACCGCGCGCGAAATCGAAATCCGCAAGCCCGATCTTCTCAGACGATTGGCGGCGGCCGATCGCGATGACGGCGTCGTAGCGTCGCTGCTTGCCTGATCCGCAATGGCTTTGACTTGACGGCGATCAACGCCGATCGCTCGACGGCAGCTCAGAATTGTTCATCGCAGATGGAAACTTCGAGCACTCAGCCGATGAACCGGCTTATCGGGCTCCCGAATTGAGGTTCGCCACAATGAGCTCGCCGGCCGTCGCCCCCTCCGCCGGAGCGCCCTCCAAAAAGCCGAAGCCGGCGCGATCCAGGCGCCAATCGACGGCGCGTTGGGTCGTGATCGCCAGCTTTGTCGACGCCAATGGACTGTCGATGTCTCTCCAAGAGCTCGCTTTGCGCGGGTACGAAGCGAACCGCCTTTGCCTTGTCGCGGAGGAGAAGACAGTCAACGCCCTGCACGATCTCGACCCTTCCAGCCCGATCAATCCGCTTGTGAGACGCGTCTCGTCGGTGAGTCTGGAAGACGGCTTTGCGGCGTGCGCGACGTCGGGCCGATTCGATTCGTCCCGGAGAAAAAATTGGCCGGGCGTGCAATTGCTCTATGGTCTGGGAGAGCGCGTCGAGTCGGGATCGATTCTGTTGCTGGTTCAGGTATCTGACGCGGCGGATATTGTTGGCGTCACGCGCACGCTTCTTAATCGCAGCTCGCACCACGTTCAGACTCGCGAAATCGGAGCGTGAACCGCCAATATCTCAGCGGCACCTCAAAATGAGCTGGGCTCAGAAGAATATCGCAGAGAAAGCGTTCCCGCGCGATGCGGCCAAGCGCGGCGAACTCGCATCACTGTTCGAATTGATGTAGGGCAAATCATGATAGCGTTGCACGCGAAGAGATGATCTCTCCGATCGAGATGCAGCGCGCTGAAGGCGTCGACAAATCAACGATCCTGTCGTTTGGCAGATTTGCGACGAGTTCCGTCGTTGTGTCGTGGACCGAACTCGACGCGTCCGAGCCATTCTCTCTTTGCATTCCGGAGCTCGCGCAAAGCGCTCGCGTTCGGGCAGAACTTCCGCGAATTCGCGACGAAAGTCCCCTTCGCAAGCTCCTTCATGCAACGCTTTGACTGCTCGCACATCGCGCAGTTGCGATGAATTTCAACTTTCCAACCCGAGCTCATCCGATCAAAGTCCGATGATACGAGAGAAAATGCGTCAAATGCAAATTGAAGCTGATCTTGCTGACCCGGGGGACGCTGCACGGCTGCAAGGAGTTCGTGACAATTGAGACCAATGTCGGACGCGAGCCGCGAAACATCCTCGCGCGACATATGCTTGAGTTCGGCACCTTTTGCGCCCCAGTCGCGAATGCTTTCTATGATCCGCATTTCCGATCTCGGCGTCATTGAATGCAGCTCACTTTGATGTCGTTGCGATGGAACGCCTTGACGTGGATCAATAAGTCCTCGCCTAGGCGCTCAATCGCGGCAATGAAAGAATAGTCGATATTCATAAGGTCCAGGCCGGAGACGTTTCGCAATAATCTCGAATTTCATCTCGCCCGGCACTTTACTCGTATCTCGATTCGGCAGCGCCCCAGTCGGCTCCGAAGCGATCGAACTGAAACCGAATTCGCCCAGTATCGGAACGAGCCTCCTAAAGTGCGCCTTTGGATCTGGCATGCCGGCCACTGCAATGTCGGCTTTCGAGAACAATATTATGCTAACTACCGGTTGCTTGGATCAGGTGCGGCGGTTTTGGGCCTACGAGCGGCCGGGAAGGGTCCATAACCGGCCGTTCGAGACGTTTCTCCAGAGCGGACGCTTGCGCTACCGAAAATCCGATCCGTTACTGACGCTGGCAAAGATACCACTAAAAATAGGCATCGGCCGCGTGTCACCGCTCCCTTTTGCGGCCATCGCTTTCGCCTTGAGAGCAGGAGCTTTGCAAGCTTGTGGGGGCTACGTGCAGACCCATTCGCGGATCTTGCATTCCTTCGCGTCGCCTCCGCAGTAACTTAACGCTTTCTCCTCCGCCTCCCGACGAGTTTTGGCCGAGGCAGCGCCCCAGAACGGCGCCTTGCGGGCGCTCGCCCGGCCGACCGACAGGACCGCGCAATGCTCGTAAGGAAAACCGCTGCGGTCATCGTCGTCCCAATGGCGATGATTTCGGAACAGGGTCACGATGCGGCACGACTGACCGCCGGCTTTTTCGCAATACTTAAGCGCATTGTCGCGTGCTTCGTCAGGCTTGTCGGCGCCCCAGAAGAAGCCATGCTCGCCTTTCTCGACAGAATAGGCGACGGCGCCCCAAATGCCTTTAAGGTCAACGCTTTTTGCAGGGACAGGAGATTGCCGCGCACGAGGCGACAGCAGATCAGCCGCTCCGGCTGAAAAAGCGAGGCATTGCCAGGCTGCGAGAAGGACAATGAAGCGTCGTCGCATATGATTGCTCTCCGAGATCCTCGCTTTGTTCAGCCAGTCGACGCCGCCCGCATCGCCGTCACCGCGACGCACGAACCGCCAAGCGGAACAAGCATCACCTGCGCTCCGTTGGGCAGGTTCACCACGTCAAGCTCGCCCAGCGCGCTCTTCTGGCCGTTGATCTTGAGGAGCCCGGCGGCCACCGCTTCGCAAGCGTCGGCCATGGGCGTTACTCGCACCAGCGTGCCCTCACAGGACTGGCCGATGGGCGCGGCGAAGACGACGCCGACCGCTCGCGCGCCCGGATTGCCTGCGCCGCCGCTCATCGCGACGAGCGACTGCACGGAATGAATGTTGCCGGCCTTGCCGTCCCACTGCGTCTGCGCCGTGTAGGTTGAATCGGCGGCGACACCGCGGCCGAGAGTGTCAAAGACATTGGCGCAGGTCGTGATGTTGCCCTGGCGCGCATGCGCCTTGAAGACGGTCGTCGGGCCGGCGTCGCTTGTGGCCGCCGTCTGCCTTGCCGGACTGTCGTTCGCCTTGCGCTCTGCGGCAGGCGCGGGCTTTGCGGGCGTCTGCTGCTTTGCGGGCGCCTGTTGCTGAGCGCCCTGCGATCGCGGAGGCGGAGGCTGCTGCGCGTACACGATGATGCCGGCCCCAAGCGCCGCCATGGCGATCATTCCTGTGGCGAGAGCGGTGACGATGGTTCGGCTCAATCGCATTGGTGTTGTTTCTCCACGAGTCGTCAGGCTCGATTAAGATCACGGATTGGATCGCGCAGCATTGCGAGCGCGTCGTTCCCCATTCGCAATCCGCTCCGGGGCCACGAGCAATCCATCGAGAGGCGCGCGGAACGCAACCACTCCGATGCGCGCATCTTGATAAGAGATCGCGCATTCCGTTCCCGCGCGGATGTGCTTTCTCAGCATGTCGCCGACTGCGATCACGGCGTAGCAGAAATTTGCATCGCATCGATCGATACGCGCTGCGATCCGATCCGGCGCCTGTCCCATCGCGATCTCGATCTGCTGGCCCATGCCGACGGTGGCCGGCACACGCATCATCATCAGCGGTTTTCCGTCGGCGGTCGCCATGAGCGACCAATTGAAGACCACCGCTCCCTGATCGTTCACGATCGATTGTGTGAGGTTGCAGACACGTCGCTTCGACTTGAAACTCTCATCGCAGATCAACGTCCAGTTCCTGAAGGGCTGGATCACCCGTCTGTACTCGCCCAGCGTCTCGCCTTCGGGCACGATAACGTCGGACGGCTTCACAGCGTAAACAACAGGTCGTCCCTGCTCCGCAGCGTGAGCCGTTCCGACCATCGTCATCACAAGCGCCACGAGGCGCGTCCCCAATCTCATGAAAATCGGCCGGCGTCAGTTCAGCGTGAAGCTCACGCCCCCGCCGACGCCCCAGTCTCTTCCGGTCGTGGAGGCCGAAGCGTTGAAGCGAACGCGGCCGTTCTCGCTGGTGTAGCCCGCGCCGAAGGCGAGCGCGCCCTGCCCGTGCCAGGCGCCGGCGCCGGCGGCGGCGCTCAGCTTGCCGGGACGATCATCGTAGCGAAGCGAGGCGGCGGCTATGCCGAGCGCGCCGGCGCGCCATGCATCCTGCCGCGCTTTGCTGATCTCGCCGCTGAGCGAATTGATTCTTCCGTTGAGAGAGCTCACCGCGCTGTTCAACTGATCGACATTGACCGCGTCCGTGCCTTTCACGCCCGGAGCCACGTTGCCGATAGTCACTGGCGCGTTGGAATCGCCTCCACGCAGCGTAATGCTGTTCAGGACTTTGCCGGAGGAATCGGTGTCATACTGCAATGAGCTGTTAGCGAGAGCCTGAAGCTGGCTCACATTCACTGCATCCGTCGCCGCTGAACCAGCGGCCACATTGGTGATGCGGCGCTCTGCGCCCGTCGAACCGATCGAGACCTCTCCTGTCGCGACGCCGGCCGCTGTCGCGCCCACAACCGGCGTGTAGGCTGCATCATTTAGATTGGCGGTCGTCGTCGAATTGGCGCCGAGGGCGAGCGAATTCGCCTGGGTCGCCTTGGCGCCTGGGCCGATGGCGACGGAGTTATTCGCAGTCGCCGTCGTGCCGTTCCCCATTGCGATTGAGTTCGCGCCGCTGGAGACGGCGGCGGGCCCGATGGCGATGCTGTCCGCGCCAATCGCTGAAGAGTCCGCCGCTGTCGAGGTGGTGTGGAAATATTTGACGCCGCCGCCGCTGCTGATGTTGCTCATGGCGCCGGCGAGGCTTTCGACCGCCAGATTGGTCGCGTAGAGCTGCGATCCGTTGATTGCATCGGTCGAGGTGGCGCCGATGCGCCCTGCCGCGACATTGGTGATGGTGCGCTCGTCGCCGACAGTGCCCACGCTCACCGTGCTGGTCGGATTTGTTCCGGCGAACGCATAGGTCACGCCATTGATCGTCGTGCTGGTGGTCGCCACCGCAGCCGCGGTCGTCGAGCCCGCGCCGAGCGCGACGCTGCCGGGTTCGTTGGCCTTAGCGCCGGGGCCAATAGCCGTCGCCTGGATGCCGTTCGCGGTCGAGTTCGTGCCGAGCGCGATTCCATCGGCGAGATTGACGGTTGCGTTCTGGCCGATGGCGATGCCGCCCGGCGCCGTCATCTGCACGATGGCGCCGTTGCCCATGCCGATGCCGTTGTCGCCATTGACGGTCGTGCGTGGTCCGATCGCCACGGAATCGACGCCGACCGCGGATGAGTCGGACGCTGTCGAATTGGCGTGGAAATACATCGTTCCCGAGACGGCGAAGGAGGAAAGCGCGCCCTTCAACTGGCGAAGAGTGACCGCGTCCTGATCCAGAGTGCCGTCAGCCACGTTTGTGATCTGGCGATAGGACGTGGAATTTCCTACCGAGATGGCGCCAAGAAGAGTCTTGTCCGTGGTGTTGTAGGGCACGATGCCCGTGCCGGCGATGACAGATCCCGATGTGGGCGCGATCGGACGATCCGAAATCGAACCCGAGCCGAGCGCGACTGTGCCGATGACGCTGGCAAAACTGTCGCGGCCGAGCGCGAGCGAGTTGTCGGCGACGGCTGTGGCCTGATAGCCGACCGCGGTGGAGCCGATCCCCTGAGCCGAAGAATCGGCGACAGCGAGAGTCCTGTCATTGGTGCGCACATACCGGATGCCATCGCCATTGGCGTCGGTGAAGATCGTCGTCGTGTCGCCGGCGATGTTGTTGACCGTATTGCCGAGATTGGTGATGTCGGTCGTATTCGTTGTGACTTGCTGATTGGTCGCAAAGAGCTGCGATCCGTTCACCGCGTCGGTCGAGCTGCCCGAGAGCTGCCCAGCCGCGACGTTCTGGATCTGGCGCTCGGCGCCCACCGAGCCCACCGAGAACGCGCCGCTCGGAACGGCGCCGGCGAAAGTGTAGTTCACGCCGCCGATCGTTGCGCCGCCGACGGCGGTGGTCGCGCCCGAAGTCGAATTCAATCCGATCGCCACGTCGCCTGCGTTGTTGGCCACTGCGTTCGGGCCGATCGCAACCGAATCCGTCCCCAACGCCTGCGAATCCGGCAGGGTTGAGTTGGCGCGGAAATATTTGATGCCGCCGCCGGTGCTGATGTTGTTGACGGTGGTCGCCAGGCTGTCGACCGCCTGGTTGGTCGCATAGAGCTGCGATCCGTTGACGGCGTCAGTCGAGCCGCCGCTGATCCGGCCCGCTGCGACATTGGTGATGGTGCGCTCCGCGCCCGCCGCGCCAACGCTCACGGTCGAGGTCGGCGTCGTGCCGGCGAAGCTGTAGGTCGTGCCGTTGATCACCGCGCTGGCCGTGCCGACCGCCGTCACAGTCACCGAGCCCGAGCCCAACGCAACGTCGCCGGAGCTTGCCGTCGCCGTCGCGCCATCGCCGATCGCGACATTGCCCGCGAAGCCGGCCGCGCCTGCGGTGGAGCCGTTGCCCAGCGCCACGGAGCCCTGTCCGATCGCCTTGTTGTTGTTGCCGATCGCGACCGCACCGGCGGCCTGGTTGGCGGCGGTGGCGCTCGCCGTTCCGTCGCTGTTGGCGATGTTGTTGGCGCCGCCGGTGAAGGCGCCTGTGCCGCTCGCGTAGCTCGGATCGCCGATGGCGACTGCGCCATCGCCGTAAGCGGTGTTGCCCGCGCCGATTGCGACAGCCTTGCCGCCGGTTGCGGTCGCCCCGGTGCCGATGGCGACGGCATCGGCGGCGTCCGCCGTGGACTGGAGACCTACCGCGATGGCGTTGGTTGCAGTCGCCTGGCTTTCGCGTCCCATCGCAATGGCGTCGGCCTGAGACGCCGTCACATCCGTGCCGATACCGATGGCGCTCTCTCCACTGGCGCTTGTCGCAAAACTGCTCGAGCCGAGATAGACGGAGTTGATCCCAGTCGCCCTCGTTCCAGGGCCGACAGAGACGGCATTCTGGGCGGTGGCTTGGGCGCCGCGGCCAAGAGCGGCGCTGTTGATTCCGCTGGCGGCTGCGCCCAGCCCCAGCGCGGCTGCGTTCGCGGCGGTCGCCGTGGCGTTGTTGCCGAGCGCCGTGGTGGAGACAGCCGTGGCTTGGGCTCCCGAACCCGCCGCAACCGAGCCGACTCCGCTCGACACGGCCGAATTGCCCAGAGCCAGCGCGAAGTTGCCCGAAGCGCTGGCGACGTTGCCAAGCGCTGCCGAGTTGGTCCCGCTGGCATTGGCTTGGGGGCCGACCGCGACAGTATTGTCGGCGGTTGCCATGGCATGGAAGCCGATCGATGTCGTTGTATTAGCGGCAACGCCGATGCCGGCATTGGTGCCGATCGCAATATTATCGTTGCCCGTCACCAGATTGCCCGCCGAAGCCGAAAGCGTGCCGTCGTAAGTGACAGTGCCGTCGCCGGTTCCCAGAGCGAGGTTGCGTGCGCCCGTGACGCCCGAGCCGGCGCCCCTCATGACGCTGGGAATGCCGCTGCCGATGGCGGTGTTCTGTGCGCCGCTCACAAACGTACCGGCTGCGACGCCCATCGCAACCGAACTGGAATTGCCAACGGTCGAACCGGCGCCGGCGCCCTGCCCGACCGCAACCGTGCTGCTGCCGATCGCGAGAGCCTGCGCGCCGAGCGCGAGCGAACTGTTTCCCGTGGCCCGGGCGCCGTTTCCGACGGCGGTGGCAGCACTATCCGTCGCTTGGCTGAGGCTGCCGATCGCGATAGTATTGGCGGAGGTCGCCTGGCTCGATACGCCAACGGCCGTAGCGGCGGCGCCAGCAGTGGCCGTGGAGCCGATAGCCGTCCCGTTCGCCCCGTTGGCAGTGGAGTTGACACCAAAGGCCGATGCTCCATCCGTGAGTGCGCGAGCGTTCCCGCCTATGGCGAGAGCGTTGACGCCGGTCGCGTTCGCGAAGACACCTATGCCTATGGCGTTGAGGCCGTTGACGCCCATCGTATAGCCGATGGCGATCGAAGCGTTGCCTGTTGCACTGTTAGAGGTGCCCAACGCCACGCTGTTCTGGCCATTTGCCTGGACACCGTTGCCGATGGCGACGGAGTTGGCGCCTGACGCCGTGCCGCCGCCAGCCTGATATTGCGCCTGCGCCGGCGCGGAGAGACCGAGCGCGATGATCGCAGCCAGGCCGCCGCCAACGCCCAACGTCCCGAGGCCCATGTCCGTGCGGCGCATGCCGAGCACGCGATGGGCCATGCGCAGCGCCGCCATCAGCCGGCGGCGAAGCGAGCGATTGCCGCGGCCTGAAATCCAATTGCCGACAAATCCGCGACGGGATTCTCCTTGTACGCGACCCTCAAAGCTTGAAGTCATTGTACGTTGCCTCGCTGTCGCCCAGGCGCTCTGAGGCCGCATCAAATGCTTGCCAGATTGCCGCAGCGGGAATGATTCCCAAGCCGAGCATGGCCACGTTCCCGACGGAAGTATTTTGGAAAGTTCCGGTAATCTTGTAGGAAATACCGATCTTCGCCGCGGACGGCGGATATCATCGCTCCGTCATAGAAGCTGCGAGCTGGATGCAGGGCGAGCGCATACATAGGTTACTGAAAAGTTCACAGACGTCGCGACAATATGAAATGCGCGCCGACAAGACGTCACCGTTGCAGCCTCACCTGTTTGGGAGTCCTGTTCCGGTATTTCGACATGACGGCCGTCAAGTGGCTCTGATCTGAAAATCCGCAGAGATGAGCGACTTCCGCGATCGAGAGATCTCTGTTGACGAGCAGCTCCTCTGCGAGAGCAAGCCGGCGTTCAATGAGATATTGATGCGGCGGTCGCCCGAAGGTCGTTGAAAACGCCAGAATGAAATGACGCGGCGAAAGGCCGGCCATCGCCGCCAGCTCTGCCACCAACAGTTTCCGCGTGAAGTTCGCGTCAAGGAAGTCCTTTACTCTCGCAGCAACGCGACCGGAGAGACCGCCTTTCATGCTGGGAAGCGGCTTGCGCATGTCCGCATAGTTCCGGAGAAGATGAATCCCGAATACGGTAATCAGCGAATCGACGTAGAGTTCATTGCCTGCTCCTTCCGCCAGCTCCGCCTTGAGCAGTTCGGCGATTCGCAGTGCGCTGACATCGATCGTTCCAAAGGGCGGCGGCCGAAACGTTACCTGTCCTACATCGAATTCGCTGGCGGCCAGCTCAAGCATGTGCTCAGGTCTGAAGGCGACGATCACGCTTTCCCGGGTGCAGGACCATTGCGCGCGACCATCGACGCTCGCCGGGTGAACTACTAGCGCGCCGACCGGCGCGTCGTACTCTCGCATCCTGTCGCTTCCGAGCGACGCGCGATTCTTCGGAGCAGGCTCGAGCATTACTGCCGCGAAATGACTTTGCGCCGTTAGCGCCTGCGCTCCCGGCTTGCGGACGGAATGGACAGCGCCGCCGCCAGGCGTCGCCTTTCTTGGGCCAGCGCTTGCAGGAATGACATCGAGGATGTGGGAATCGGCTTTCCGCGAGTCCGGACTGTCGGACTCTTCCGGGGAGTCAACGTTCTTCTTCATTGCCCGCCGCCCGCGCAGCCGCGCAGCCGCGCAGGATATATTCAGGGGCACGCCGCCACTGCCGCTGAAGCTCGTGACGATCACCTCGCAAATCGCAGCTCAGTCGGCGTTTTTCCCCTGTGCTTCTTCATGACGGCGGCCAAATGGCTCTGGTCCGAGAATCCTGCCAGACAGGCGACGTCGATGATCGCGATCTCGCCATCGGCGAGCAGCTTTTCCGCGAAGTCCAGGCGCAAACTGATCAGATACCGATGCGGCGGCATGCCAAACGTCCTGGCGAACCTTACGATGAAATGATTCGGCGAAACTCCCGCGACCGACGCGAGTTCGGCGACCAGTATCTTTCGCGTAAAATTTTCATCGAGGTATTCCCGCACGCGTCGAGTGCTGTCAGGGGAGAGTCCGCCCTTGGGCGACTCGGGCCGTCTCTTGCGGCTTGTGTAGGTGCGAAGCAGGTGAACGCCAAACAGCGTGAGCAATGAATCCAGATAGAGCTCGTTCGGAGCTGTTTCCCCGGTCAGCTCAGACGTGACCAACCGGGCGATATTGAGCGCCCGGAGATCGACTGTGCCGAACGCAGGCGGCTCGAACTCCACATCGGCGAGATCAAATTCGTGAGCGGCCAGTTCCGATAGCGCTTCGGGAGATATGGAGATGACGGCGTTTTCCCTGGTCGCGGTCCAAGCGAGACTGCTGTCCACGCCAGAGGGATTAACGACGATGCATCCGACCGGCGCATCGAATTCTTCGATTCTGTCGCTGCCGAGCGAAGCTCTCAATTTGCGAGCGGGCGCCAGCACAATTCCCGCAGAATGCTCCTTGGCCAGGAACTTCTGCGATCCGGGACCACGGATGGAGTGTATCAAGCTCCCCCGCGTGATAGCCTTTCTCGGGCCTGCGCTTTCAGGAATGATGTCGACGACGTATCGAGCTGCGCGATCCTTCTCGACGGCGCGGGAACCGCCTCGCCTCCCGACCTCGTCCGCATTTTCCATTCCGCTTGCCCCAGCCGTCGCGTTGGCAGCGATTGAAACCCCACGCCCGCAAGCAGGCAGGAATTTCCCAGCGCTGCTTGAAATCCCCCTTCAAGCGTTACGTTGCCCCGGACGCAACGTAACGGGCCTGCCACGGAAGGGAAAGAGCATTTGTATTCGTGTGTGAAGAAATAATTCTGTTCAGATAAAATCGTATGCAAGGGAAAACGCAGCCGATAAGGAAGATTGTTGGAATTCCCGCTGCAGACGGCGCGGCTCTTCGTTGGCGCGTCACGGTCATCGACTCATGAGGATCGTATCACGATCGAACGTTCATTCCCTGCCTGTTATTGTTCGTTCGCAGAGAGGAAGGGAGTAGCCGCAGTCTACTTGTTGGCCTGATCGGAGCCGTCGCGGCCTTGTTCATACATTTCCCAAGAGAGCTCCATCAGCGAAAGAAGAACATCCTTCTCACTCCAGCCTGCCGCGACGGCAGATTGAACGATCGCATGAACAAGAGGGCGCAGCTGGCGCTCGCACTCGGCCATCACGTCGGGCGCGTCGGGCGGCGGGCTGCTAAGGCCGGAAGTTCCCAATTAGAGCCCTTATTTGCGTGAAGGCCCTGTGAAGCATGCCCAATTTCGATGCAGGTTTCCAGCAAATTATCCCGAATTAGGAACTCGGGACGTTTTGGCGTTGCGCGTGCTTCCCGCCGCCGCGCATCTTCACATCGTGCGCATCTGGGCCGGCATGAACATCAATATCGACGGCGCGCCGATTCTTGGCGAGATGCCCGGCGTTCCCGGCTTCTTCAATTGCGTCACGTCGAACGGCTAGACGCTCGCGCCGATCGTCGCGCCCTTCACGCTTGATCGTTTCTGACCGGCCTGTGACCGGTCAATGCATCAACGCGGCTGCGGCCGCCCCGCGATTTCGTCAAGCGGCCGTGCTTTTCCGCGGCCGCCGCAATAGCTCGCCGAGCGACGCGAGGCCGCGTGGCGCGAACATCACGCACATCACGATCATCGCGCCATAGACAAGCAGGCGATACTGATCGAGAAACCGTAGCGACTCGCCGAGGCTCGTCAGCAGCAGCGCGCCGATCAACGGGCCGGTGAACGAGCCAAGTCCGCCGACAAGGGTCATCGCGATGACCATGATCATCACGTCGGCTCCGATCGCGGCCGACGGCGTGAGAATGCCGACATAGTGCGCATAGAATCCGCCGGCGGCGCCGACCACGAAGGCGCTGTATCCAAAGACGAAAAGTTTGATGCGAGTCAGATTCACGCCGAGGCTCTCGGCTGCGTCTTCGCCATCGCGAATGGCGAAGATCGCGAGACCGACCTTCGATCGGAGAATGACGGCGGTCGCGACCAGCGCAAGCGCAAGCAAGCCCGCGGCGAGATAGTAGTAGCCGGTCTTGTTGGCGGCGTTGAACACGACCTTTCCGAGGCCCGGCAGATCGAATCCGCCAAATGTCGGGATGCCCCAAAGCCCGAGCTCGCCGCGCGTGACGCCTTTGAGATTGGAGCAGGCGATGCGGACGATCTCCGCGAACGCCAGCGTGACGATCGCCACATGCGGCATCGACTTGATGCGCAGAACCGGCAGT
Organism: Terrirubrum flagellatum; assembly: GCF_022059845.1. Classification (GTDB taxonomy): domain Bacteria; phylum Pseudomonadota; class Alphaproteobacteria; order Rhizobiales; family Beijerinckiaceae; genus Terrirubrum; species Terrirubrum flagellatum. Next base: position 180,506 of record NZ_CP091853.1, read on the forward strand.
CCGACGAAAATCCCGAACGCCGCCGCCACCCCGGCGCCGAGCCAGATGCTGAGCCACGGACTTATTCCGCCATGCATCGAGATCAGCGCGGAGCCGTAGGCTCCAAGCCCGAAAAAGGCGTGATGGCCAAAAGTCTTCAGGCCGAGATAGCCGGTGACGAGATTGTAGGCGACGGCGAAGACCGAGAAGATCATCACCAGGATCATCACATGCAGGACATAGCCGCCGGCGCCCGCAAGCGGCAGGGCAAGCAGCGCGATCGCTGCGGCAAGCGCGGAGAAAATCGCGGCGGAGGAGAGAGGCTGGAACACGTTCGCCCTATTGCGGCTTGCCGAAAAGGCCCCATGGGCGCAGCCAGACCACGAGGATCATCACGGCGAATCCGATCGCGTCGCGCCACTCGGCCGAAGTGAGTTGCACGCCGATCGCCTCGACAATCCCGAGCAGGAAGCCGCCCACGATGGCGCCGGGAAAACTGCCAAGGCCGCCAAGGATAACAACCACGAAGCCTTTGAAGAGCACCGGCAGCCCCATCCATGGGCTGACGGAATAGATCGGCGCCAGCATCGCCGCCGCGATGGCGCCAAGCGCCGCCGACAAGCCAAAGGTGATCATATGCACGCGGCCGACGGGAATGCCGCACACGGACGCCGCGTCGGCGTCCTGCGCCGCGGCTCGCAACGCCCAGCCGAAGCGGGTCTTCTTGAGGATGAACGCCATCGCGAGCAGCGTGATCACAGCGACCGCGAGCATCAGCGCGCGCTGCAGCGGCAGGCGCACGTCGCCGAGACGCAGCACGCCATCGACATAGTAAGGAACCGCCTTGTAATCCTCGCCGAATGTGACCAGCGCGAGATTCTGGAACGCGATGGAGAGGCCAAGAGTCGCTGCGATGCAGGCGAAGGCCCAGCCTTCGCGCGGCAGGAGATAGTGGATCGTGAGCCGTTGCACGATCACGCCGAGCGCAAAGAGCAGCAACGCGACAAGCGGAATCGCTGCAACAGGCGGAACCGCATGGGCGACCACGAGATAGAACACGCCATAGCCGCCGAGCATGTAGAATTCGCCATGCGCCATATTGAGCACGCGCGTCACGCCATAGACGAGCGCGATGCCGCCGCCGATAAGCGCGTACATGGAGCCGGCGATGAGGCCATTGATGATCTGCTCGATATAGAGGGAAACCGGCATGACGCTTACTCGCCGAGATAGACGCGGCGGACCACGTCGCTTCGGAGCATCTCGTCTCCCGTCCCTGTCAGCATCATGCGGCCGCCTTCGAGCAGATAACCGCGATGCGCCAGCCTGAACGACAATGCGACGTTCTGCTCGTTGAAGATCACCGCGATGCCTTCGCTGTTGATGCGGCGAATGATGTTATTGACCTGATGCACCACTTTCGGCGCGAGCCCGAGATAGGGCTCGTCCATGAGCAACAGGCGCGGCCTTGCCATCAGGCTGCGGGCGATCGCCACCATCTGCTGCTCGCCGCCGGACAGGCGGCCCGCTGACTGGCCGCTCCGTTCGCGCAGGATGGGAAAGAGGCTCTCGACCCAGGCGAAGGTCTCGGCGGCTCTCTCTCTCGCCGAAGGGTGATAAGCCCCGAGCAGCACATTTTCCCGAACCGACATGGTGGGAAACAGCCGCCGGCGCTCCATTACCATCGATACGCCCGCGCCGACCATGTCATGCACGGAGAGCCGCGTGAGATCGGCGCCATCGAGGGTGATGCCGCCGCGGCGCGGGCGGCAAAGCCCAATAACTGCTTTGAGAATCGTGCTCTTGCCGGACCCGTTCGGGCCGAGCACCGCGACGATCTCGCCGGCGCCGACATCGAGCGAGACGTCCCAGAGCACCTGATAATCGCCATAGGCGACGTCGAGCCCGCGCACTTCAAGCATGGGCCGCTTCGCCGAGATAGAGATCGATCACGTCAGGGTGACGCGCGATCTCGGCAGGCGTCCCCTCGGCGATCTTGACGCCGCGATTCATGAAAATCGCGCGATCGGCGACCTCGCTGATCACGCGCATATTGTGCTCGATCAGGATGATCGTCAGGCCTTCGTCGCGCAGTTGCTTCACCAGCGCGATCATGCCGGGAATGCTCTTCTGATCGACGCCGCCAGTGACTTCGTCCATCAACAGCAGTTTCGGTCGCGTCGCCGCGGCGCGCGCCATTTCAAGCCGCTTGCGTTGTCCCGTGCTGAGACCTTTCGCCAACTGGTCGGCTTTTTCCGCGAGCCCGACCATGTCGACATAACGACGCGCATCGTAGCGCGCCGCATCAAGCACGCGGTGATGCTGCATGGCGCCGACCATCACATTCTCGACGACGCTGAGCTCATGAAAGGGCTGGGTGATCTGGAATGTGCGCGCGAGCCCGAGGCGGCAACGCGCGTCCGGACGCATTCCCGAGAGATCGATCCCCTCAAAGACGATGCGCCCGCTTGTCGGCTGTTGCGCGCCGGCGATGAGATGGAACGTCGTCGTCTTGCCGGCGCCGTTCGGACCAAGCAAAGCGACGATCTCACCGCGCGCGACCGTGAAGTTCAGATCATTGACGGCCACGAGGCCGCCGAAGCGAACTGACAGATTCGCGACTTCGAGAAGCGGCGCCCCGGCGCTCGCAGGCGGCGTCACGGACGCGCCTGGAATTCCGCGGTCGCCGCGCTCTTCGGCCACACCACCTGGCTCTCGCCCTTCTGGATCTGGGCGAACGGCACGGGCAGATGGTCAGCGCCGATTTTCGGCGTATGGATCGCCGTGTCGTAAGCCCACCTGCCATACACGCATTTGAAGTCGGTCCTGGCGAAAGCGTCAGACAATTTCTTCGGATCGACCGAGGCGGCCTTGCCGAGATTGTCGAGCATCATCGCCATCTGGCAATAGCCCAGCGCATGATCGCCCGTGCCGACCGCGCCCGTCTTCGCCTTCACCTTCTCGGCGAAGGTCTTGTGACTCGCATTGTGATCGGGATCGAAAATGACAGGCGTCCAGAGCAGTCCGTTCGCAGCTGCGCCCGCGGCCTGCATGAATTCGGGCCGCACCGGATAATACACCGCAAGATGCAGCGAATTCAGTCCCTGCTCATTCATCTGCTTGACGAGCGCCGCGCCGGAATTCGGCGATGTGAAGATGCTGACGAGCACGTCTGGCTCGTTCGCGCGCAACTTTGAGAGCTGGGGATAGAAGTCGGCCGTTCCGTTCGCCACCGCATCATTGGAGATGACCTTCCACCCATCTTTCTCGAACAGGGGCGCGGTGAATTCGACGTTCGACTTCCCGTAATCGGTGTCCTCGACGATGAAGGCGATCGTCTTCTTCGGCGCCTTCGCCTTGCCCGCGGCGACCAGATCGCGCGTCGATTCAAAGATCGCCTGCGCATAGGCGTCGCTGTTGAACGACATCTTCCAGAAGTTGGCGTATTTCTCCGGCTCGGCCTTGATCTTCTGGGCGATCGCGATCGAGACCGGCTGACCGCTCGCCATGAACTTCCCGAAGCTTGGCGCAAGCTCCATGGTCGCGAGCGTGACCGAACTCGCCATGGAATCGGCGATGAGAATATCGACGCCGTCGCGCGTGAGCAGCTTCTGCGCCGCGCTCATCCCCATTTCCGGGCGCGAGGCGCTGTCCTCGAACATCAGCGTGATCTGCTGCTTCTTGCCGTCGACCGTCACGCCGCCTGCGGCGTTCGTCTCCTCGACAGCCATCTCGAAGCCTTTGCGCATGGCGACGCCGGAATTCGCCTGCGGACCCGATAGCGGCCCGACCACGCCGATCTTCACCTGGGCTTCAGCCGCGCCCGCCGCCAGGACCACGGCGGCGAGCATCGCCGCTTTCTTTGACCAAGTCCGCATTGTCTGCCCCGCCCGTCCTAGCGGACCCCGCCCGCTGATCTCAGAGAGAAGATTTGAACAGCTTGCGCTCGATGTCAAATTCCTTTCATAATTGCAGCCTGATGCGAAAATGTAAGCAATCCTACATCGGGTTGCCCAAAAAGAGGGCGCATGTCGGTTCGCGACAAGCTTGGATCGCCTGACCTCCATCTCACGCCGGCGGAGAGGAAGGTCGTCCGGGAGCTGCTGCTGAGCTACCCCACCGCCGGCCTTGGCCCAGCATCCCGGCTGGCGGCGCGCGCCGGCGTCAGCGATCCCACAATCACGCGCCTGGTGGTGAAACTCGGCTACGCCAACTTCGCCGAGTTCCAGAGCGACCTCCTGAGCGAAATCGAGGAGCGCGGCCAGTCGCCGCTGGCGATGCTGGACGACAGGCGTTCGGCTCTGGCGCAGGGCGAGCCCGTCGGCACATTTCTTGGCTCCATCGGCGCCGGCGTCGAAGCGCTGAAACGGGAGACGCTCGCCAGCGATCTCGATCGCGCGGCGGCGCTGCTTTCTGATCCGAGGCGCCGGATCATCTGCGCCGGCGGGCGTTTCAGCGGCCATCTCGCTGCGATGCTGCGCGCCCATCTCGTCCAGCTGCATCCCGACGCGCGTCTCGCCGGCGAAGCGTTGACGGAGCTCGCCGACATCGCAGCCGACACGCAGCCCAACGACGTGATCGTCCTGTTCGACTATCGCCGATATCAGCGCAGCACGATCGAGTTCGCACGCCAGACAGCCGAACAAGGCGCGCAGATCATCCTGTTCACCGATCGCTGGCGATCGCCGATCGCCGACATCGCCGACATCATCTTCACCGCGCGCGTCGAAGCGGCGTCGCCGTTCGACACGCTCGTTCCAGCGCTTGCGCAGCTCGAGCTGCTGGTGGCGCTGATTACTCAGCGCATGGCCGACCAGGCGCGACCGCGCCTCGATCGCATTGATCGATTCCGCCAGCGCAACCGCATCACGATCGAATCCGACGAGATCGACGCTGCGCCGGAACCCCGCGAATTTGGCGCGTCGCGCCTCAATCGACACATCACGGAGACAATGATGACCGACCCTGCCGCGCCGCCGCGCCGGACGGCTCTGACGACGCTCGTCACCACCGATCTCTGCGGATTGACGCGCGGCCGTTCAGTTCCTGCGCACCGGCTCGACGCGCTGAAGCATGGCGTTGGCTGGGTGCCGGCCAATCTGTCGCTGACGCCGTTCGATGTCATCGCCGATCCCAATCCATGGGGCTCTCGCGGCGATCTCAGGCTCATGCCTGATCTTAACGCGCGGTTTCGCGTCGCCGGCTGGCGGGCCGCCACGCCGTTCGACATCGTCGCGAGCGACATCGTCGAACTCGACGGAACGCCCTGGGTCGGCTGCGTCAGGACATTCGCGCGACAGGCGCTTGATGATCTCAGGAGCGAGACGGGCCTGACCCTCGTCTCGGCGTTCGAGCAGGAATACAGCGTGGTCGGCGCGGATTGGCTTGCCGCGCCGGCGTTTTCACTGCAGGCGTTGCGCCGCGCCGACCCCTATGGCCCCGAACTCGTCGCGGCGCTTGAAGAAGCGGGTGTCGAACCCGACGTGTTCATTCCCGAATATGGCGCGAACCAGTTCGAAATCAGCATCGGCCACGCGGCCGGGATCATCGCTGCCGATCGCGCCATCGCGACGCGCGAGATCGTGCGGGAATTGACGCGGCTGTTCGGCTGGCGCGCCAGCTTCGCGCCCAAGCTCGCGCCTGACGTCGTCGGCAATGGCGTGCATGCGCATATGAGTCTCGTCGATCGCGACGGAAAGCCCGCAATGTATGATCCAGCCAGGCCCGGCCGGTTGTCGACGATTGGCGGCTCCTTCCTCGCGGGCGTCATGCGCCACATGCCGGCGCTGATTGCGCTCTCAGCCGGATCAGTCGCATCCTATCTCAGACTGCAGCCGCACAACTGGAGTTCGGCCTACACCTGGCTTGGCGAACGCGATCGCGAAGCGACCTTGCGAATCTGTCCGACGGTGGAGATCGGCGGCGCCGATCCGGCGCGGCAGTTTCACGTCGAGTTCCGCGGCGCCGATGCGACGGCAAGTCCTCATTTGGTACTCGGCGCGCTCGTGCGCGCCGGCCTTGCAGGCTTGCGTGAGAAACTCCCGCCGCCGCCGATCGTCGATGTCGATCCCGCGACATTGTCCGAAGCCGAGAGCGAGAGGCTGGGCGTGCGCCGCCTGCCGGGATCGTTGACCGCCGCGCTCACTGCGCTCGAATCAGATCGCGTTGCGGCGGGCTGGTTCCCGCCCCTGTTGCTGGAAAGCTATCTCGGGATGAAGCGCGCCGAAATCGCGATGCTGGCGGGACTCGATGACGCTGCTGTCTGCGCGCGATACGCAGCGATCTATTGAAGGAGTCGCTTCCGATCGAAGCGCTTCCTTCCATTCAGAGCCACTGGTTCGACTGATCTCGTATCTCTCCGCGTAACATCGGGCGGCAAGATCATTCTTCAGCCATCAATTCATAACCGACAAGCCTAGCATCAGTTCGCTCCGCGGAGTCGCCTCCAACGCAGCGTCGAGATAGGCGCCGGCGAGCGATAGGCGCCGTTTGTTGCCGTCCTCCCCTCCTCTCCCCTCCCCTTCAGGCGAATTGACGGATCCTTTTTAGAGCTGACGAACATGGCCGCGACGCTTGCGTTGCTGGACCAGAGTCAGTGGATGGGAGCTCCCAACGCCAGCGATTGGGAAAATGGTTTCGGACTGTTAACCAAAAAGCGCTTGCCAGAATCGCTCTCCCCGGCATCTTAACGGTTTGAGCGGCCCTTCGGGGCCAAAACCGTGAGCGGGCGAATATCTCGTGAATGCTATTGCAGACCGCGCAAGGTTCGCATTGCCGTCCGCCGATGAAACCATCGGCGAGCATGCGGAGGCGTTGAGCGCGCAGCTTCAATCGATCAGCGCCGCTCTCTTCCCGCCAACCGCGACAAAGGAGTTGAGGAAGTTCAGCTCTGGTGAAGTCGCGCGGCTGATCGGGGTGAACGACTCCCGGATCAGGCAACTTTCGCTGGCGGGTGAAGGGCCGCAGCCGGAGCTGACGCCGACGGGCCGCCGCCAATACACACTCGGTCAGATCAACGAGCTTCGCGCCCATCTCGGCGCCGCGGCAAAGAACCGGCGCGAAGCGCGGGAATATCTGCCTCATCGTCAGCCCGGCGAGGAGCTGCAGGTGTTGGCCGTCACCAATTTCAAAGGCGGATCTGGGAAGACCACGACCTCGGCGCACCTCGCGCAATATCTCGCCCTGCGCGGCTACCGGGTGCTGGTGATCGATCTCGATCCACAGGCGTCGCTTTCGGCGCTGCATGGTTTGATGCCTGAGCTTCAAGTCGGCGAGAACGACACGCTCTATGGCGCGATCCGGTATGACGGCGATCGCCGGCCGCTGGCGGAGATCATCCGTTCGACTTATTTCGCCGGCCTCGACCTCGTGCCCGGCAATCTCGAGTTGATGGAGTTCGAGCATGAGACGCCCCGCGCATTGGCGGCGGGCATGCGCTCGGCCGATCAGCTCTTCTTCGCGCGGGTCGCGAAGGCGCTCGATACGGTGGCGGAGCGCTACGATGTTGTCGTCATCGATTGCCCCCCTCACCTCGGTTATCTCACGCTTTCCGGGCTATGCGCGGCGACGGGTATGATCGTCACGGTGCATCCGCAGATGCTGGATGTCGCTTCAATGAGCCAGTTCCTGCTGATGACCAAGGATCTGCTTCGGGTCGTGCGCGAGGCAGGAGGCAGACTGCAATATGATTTCATACGCTATCTCCTGACGCGTTACGAACCGCAGGACGGTCCGCAGACGAAAATCGTCGCGCTACTCCGCAACCTGTTCGGCGACGCGGTTCTGACCAATCCGATGGTCAAGTCGACGGCGATGTCGGACGCCGGACTGACGAAGCAGACGCTCTACGAGATCGGGCGGGAGAGCATGACCCGCTCGACCTATGATCGAGCCCATGACGCGCTCGAGGCGGTCCATACCGAGATCGAGAATCTCATTCGCACCGCTTGGGGGCGCGAGCCGCGGATGCGGAGCCAACCATGAGCCGCAAATCGACGATCGATGCCTTGTACGGCTTCGGAGGAACGGCCGCCTCGCGAGGGCAGGCCGGGTCCGGAGCGCAAACAATCGCGCCGCAAGCGCCCCGTTCGCCTGAGGAAACGCATCGCGGTGACACGCCGTTGGGAGCTCCCAACGACCCTGATCCGGCGCGGCGGGCGGGAACGGGAGCCGTCCCGCAAATCCGCACCGGAGCGGTCCGCGCGATCGGGGAGACCCTGCAAAAATGGAGTGAAGCGGGCAAAGCCGCGGCCGAACTCCAGGCGCAGATCGCAGACGCGCAGACGCTTGTGGAGCTTGATCCGGCGTCGGTTGATCCGGCGCCGGTTCGCGACCGGATTCAGCTCGGCGATCCGCGGGAGATGATGGCGCTGAAACAGTCAATTCGGGAAAGCGGGCAGCAGGTGCCCATTCTCGTGCGCCCGCATCCGGCTTTGGCCGGTCGCTTCCAGATCGCTTATGGCCACAGGCGTGCGGACGCCTGCCGCGAACTCGGAATCAAGGTGAAGGCGGTGGTCGCCCTCCTGACCGACGAGCAACTCGTGATCGCGCAGGGGCGGGAAAACACCGAGCGGCGCGACCTGTCATTCATCGAGATCGCGCTCTTCGCCTGGCGGCTTGAGACTGCCGGTTATTCGCGCGCGGTGATCGTCTCGTCGCTTGGCGTCGACAAGGCCGATGTGAGCCGCGTGATTTCAGTGGCGAAAGACGTTCCTGAGACCCTGATCGTCACGATTGGCCCCGCGCCAAAGGCGGGTCGATCGCGCTGGATGGCTTTTGCCGCGGCGCTGCGAGACCCTTCGACGCGCGCGCAAGTCGAAGCCGTGATGGCGCTGGACAGCTTCGCGGAGGCTGATTCCGACGGCCGCTTCCAACTGGCGCTTGGAGCGATCGGCCGGTCGCAACCGGCCGCGGAGGTAAGGGGGTCTGTCGCGGTGCTGGAGAACAGCGCTGGACAGCCCGTTGTTTTCCTGGAGCGTTCACGCAAGGCGGCGCGCCTCACGATCAACGCGTCCGCAGATCCTGATTTCGCTGAGTTCCTGGCGGGCGAGCTGGCGGGGATTTATCGACGCTACGAAGCTCGGCGAAGCCGGGAAATCGAGAAAAGATCGGCCAAGGCGCCCGACAACATTCGTACTTCTTCAACATCCGACGCGGCTTAAACCGCGTCCGGCGTGAGCAAACCGCGTTTGATCCACCCGAGAGGAAAGACATAGGTAAAGAAAAAGGCCCCCAGAACTGACGCCCCGGAAGCCTTCTCCAGCTTGAACACCTAGAGAATCCCACCTCCGCGAATCGCCGTCAAGAGTCTCTGATGAGATTCAACGTCATTTTGGCGACCTGATTTTCTTTGCCTGACGACAGGCAGAACCATGACAGAGCAACTTGCAACGACGCCTTTCGGGCGGCGACAGGTGACGCTTGGCCAAATCGCAACCGGAATGCAGGTCCGGGAGGCGATCGAAGCCGCGTCCCAGCCGGGATCCAACATCCCAGCAGCCGTCAACAAATGGGCCCTCTACCGCTCGCTCACTGAGATCAAGCAGCGGCTGGGCCTGTCAGATCGCGCGCTCAGCGTGCTCAACGCCCTCCTGTCCTTCCAGCAGGAGACGGCGCTCTCCCTGCCTGTGAGGCCGCTGAAGGCCGCAGAAAGCGAGACGGACGGGGCAGGGGAGGGCGCCTCCTGCGAGCTCGTCGTTTTCCCCTCCAACCGGGCCCTGAGCTTACGCGCCCACGGCATGTCCGAGACGACGCTGCGCCGCCATCTCGCCGCCCTCGTCGGCGCCGGCCTGATCGCCCGCAGGGATAGCCCCAACGGCAAACGCTACGCCCGCAAGGGCGAAACCGGAGAAGACCGGTTCAGCGAAGCCTTCGGGTTCGATCTCACCCCGCTCGTCGTCCGCGCCCCCGAGTTTGAGGCCATGGTCGAGGAACTCAGGGCCGAGCGCCGCGCCGCACGGGCGCTGAAAGAACGCATCAGCCTGCATCGGCGCGACATCGAGAAGCTGGTCGCCTGCGGCGTCGACGAAGGCGTGTCCGGCCCCTGGGCCGAGTTCACGAGGCGGTTCCTCATGTTGCTGACGCCGCTGAGACGGGTCGGGGAGGGCGAAGCGCTCGGCCGGCTTGCGGCGGATCTGGCGGAGCTTCGGGCGGAAATCGCCAACATTCTGGAAATGCACGTTAAACAGCAGAATATGGCTGGCAATGACCGCCAGAACGACGGGCATCAGTCTAATTCAAAAACCCAATGGATATCTCTTGAACCCGCCTCCAAAAAGGCTGGGGGCGAATCCAAGCCCATCCCCAACCCCTTCGCACCCGCCACAGCAGGTCCCAGCGAAAACCCTGAGCATCCCACAAATTCTGCCGCGAGCCTTGGCCCAAGCCTTCTGGCGCTCGGAATGGTGCTCGACGCCTGCCCCGACATTGCAGCCTTCGAGCCTGACGGGCGGCGCGTCCAGAGCTGGCCAGCGTTCGAGGCGCTCGCCCGCTCGGTCCGGCCGTTCCTCGGCATCAGTCCCGACGCCTGGAAGGATGCAGTCGGGGTTCTGGGCGAGCGCGACGCCGCCATCGCCATCGCCGCCATCCTGCAGCGTTCGGAATACTCGTCTGAGCGAGACGAGGGCGGGTCAGGTCCACCGACCGTCAACGGCTCGCCGGCGATCCGCTCGCCCGGCGGCTATCTCAGGGCTTTGACCGAACAGGCGCGGGCCGGGGCGTTCAGCATCGGCCCCCTCCTCATGGCCCTCATCGGCCAGAGGTTGAGGGTGAAGCGGGAGCCGTTGAGCGGCAGCGTCAGGTCAAGCTCCAGGGATCGACAATCGTGATCTCGACGTCCGCGAAATGCCTCAGATTCCGTGTCGCAAGTGTCGCTCGGCGCGCCAGGGCCGCGCCGGCGATCATGCTATCGCGAAGGTCTTGCTGCGCGCCGCGCAGTTTTCGGGCCGCCATGAGCCTTGCGGTCGCTTCGGCCGCCGCTCCGTCGAAGGGCGTGATCCGGTGCTCCAGCGTGTTCTCGACCAGTTCGCTGAAAGCGTCGCCAAGGGCTGCCCGCCGGCGCCCCTCGGGGAGCAAGGCCAAGCCGAAACGGATTTCAAGCACGGTGACACTGGTTGTCCAGATCGAGCTGCGCGGTTGGTGATCAAGCCAACTCAGGAGAGCGGGATCGGCGGGATCGCGCATGCAGGCCGACACGACATTGGTGTCGAGGAGGATCATTCCTCGAAGGGGCTCTTCAGGCTGTGGCCACTCAGGTCTGGCAACTGTTCGTCGGGACCAAGCCCAATTCCCTTGAACAGGGCGGCGACTTCGGCGCCGAGGCTGCGGCCGGCCGGGTCGCTTTTGACCGCGTCGCGGAGGATGTCGCGGATTTCGGCCTCCATGCTGCGGCCATGGCGGGCGGCGCGCCGCTGCAGCTCCTCCTTTACGGTGTCTTCGATGTCGCGGACGAGGATCTGGGCCATCTTCGCTCCTTGTGCTATCATGATAGCGGATGCGCGCCGCTGATCAAGTTTGCCTGTGGCGGTTGGTTTGGAGCGTTGCGAGTCCTGAGAATTGGTCGCCCGGGTGCTGTCGAATGCGGATTCAGGCCGCTTTTCGAAGGGTCTGCGTTAACTTTCGATAAGCTGTCATTATCGATAGTGATGGAGGGTATGTTCGCGATGATTCGATGACGGTGGCGAAATAGCGATTAGCTTCAACAATAGGTGAAATCTGTAATATTAACCAACGATTGCTGAAGCTGATGCAATTTTAAAGGCGTTAGCCGACCGTCGAAGCCGCGAGCTTGACTCGGGAGCGGCCGCAGCAAGCGGCGTTTCAGGCGCTTCGAACGGGTTGAATTTTGTACGTCAATTGCATTACATGAAGGGGAGGCTCGCATGACCAACACGCTCGTCCAAACTCGCATCGACGCCGACATCAAAGAACGCGCCAGCGCTGTGCTCGAAGCCATGGGACTGACCGTATCCGACGCCGTACGCATCCTGCTCACCCGCACGGCAAATGAAGGCGCGCTCCCGCTTGAACTCATTAGCACCAGTACGGCCCACGATGCCTGGTTCCGGGCGAAAGTGCGCGAAGCGCTCGAGGATCCTCGCCCTGATATTGAAGACAGCGAGGTGGCTGCCCGCTTCGCAAAGCGGCGCGCCGCAACGCTCCACCGCGCTTGATTCATGAAGCTTACTTGGAGCTCGCTGGCGCTCGGCGATCGTGAAGGGATCTTCGCGTTTATCGAGAAAGAGAGTCCGCGCGCCGCAGTCCAGATCGACGAGCAGATTGAGTTGGCGGTGCGGCGTCTTCTGGAGTTTCCAGAGAGCGGGCGGCCAGGCCGCGTCTCTGGTACGCGTGAACTGCTGGTGCCGCGGTCGCCCTTCATTGCAGCCTACACAGTGACGTCTGACAGGATTCGCATCCTGCGCGTTTTGCACGCCGCCCAGGTTTGGCCGGACGAGCTTGATTTGGAGAACTGACCGTCAACAAGGCTCGGCCAGATCGCTGTCGATGACGAAGTGATCTGGACGGTCGTATGGGACGATCTCCCAGCTCTCGAGGCGACTCTCGCCGCCATGGAGATCGCGCTTTCGAACGGGAGCCGCTGATGATCTTGTCGCGCAGACCTGTTCAATAGATGGCCTATAGATTGCAGACCTTCGATTGATGAAGAAGACGACTGGTGTGGAACTCGTTCTCGACGCGCTGACCGCGCGCTATGGTGAAACACTGGCCGTCGATGCTGTTTCGCTTGTGGCTGCGCAAGGCGAGCTGGTGGCGCTGCTGGGGCCGTCAGGATGCGGCAAGACAACCACCCTGCGCATGGTCGCCGGGTTCGTTGCGCCCGCATCTGGACGGATGCTGATTGGCGGCGAGGACATGACGCGGACGCCAGCGCATCGGCGTAATATGGGCGTCGTCTTCCAGTCCTATGCGCTGTTCCCGCATCTGACAGTCATCGAGAACGTTGCGTTCGGCCTGCGCATGCGCGGAGCTTCGACAAGCGAGCGCCGCGGCAAGGCCGGACAATCGCTGGAGATGGTCGGGCTATCTCACGCAGGCGATCGCTATCCCTCGCAATTGTCTGGTGGGCAGCAACAGCGCGTCGCGTTGGCTCGGGCTCTGGTGATCGAGCCGCGTGTGCTGCTGCTCGACGAACCCCTTTCCAATCTCGATGCGCAGCTTCGCGCCGAGATGCGCGCTGAAATCCGCCGACTTCAGCAGCGCCTGTCCATCACCACCCTGTTCGTGACGCACGATCAGGAGGAAGCGCTGGCGATGTCAGACCGGATCGGCGTCATGCAAGGAGGGCGACTGGTCGAGATCGGTAGGCCAATGGATCTTTGTGATCGGCCGAAGGCCGCCTTCACCGCTTCTTTCCTTGGCGCTCGCACGGTGATCGCCGGCTCAAGCCGCAATGGACTGTTCGAGACGCCGGGATTGATTTGCCGCGAAGCGCCAGAGGGCGCGAAAGCGATCGTCTTGCGCGCGGCTCGTCTGCGGCTTGTGGGCGAGGGGATGACAAACGGGCCGCTTCAGCTCAACGGCGTGATGTCGGCTTGCGCCTTTCTCGGCGATTCCTATGAGATCGACGTCGACACCGCGGTGGGGCGCGTGCGCGTTCTCTCGCCGTCCGACCTTGCTCCGCCGACGATTGGCCAACCCTGTGCGATCATGGCGCTTCCAGGCGGTTGCAGCTTTTTGACGTAGGCGACGAGGAAACAAGCATGGAGCTTCACAGACGCACATTCGGCAAACTGATGCTCGGCGCAGGCGTTGCTGCGCCCTATGCCTTCTCCCGCTCGGCGATAGCGCAGCCGAAGCCGGGAGACGAACTGGTTATCGGCGTATGGGGCGGCGTGCAGGAGCGCCTGGTCAGGGAATATTGCGAGAAGCCGCTCGTTGCAAAATATGGCTGCAAGGTCTCCTATGTTCTCGGCGGCACGCCCGAGCGACGCGCCCGCGCCTACGCAGAACGCGGCCGACCGAGCTTTGATGTTCTCTATCTCAACATCTTCGAGAGCCGGCAGGCGGTGAAGGACGGCGTCACCCAGGCGCCGACCGATGCGGTGCCTCAGTTCGCCAACCTGCTCGATGTCGCAAAGATCGGCGGGTATGGCGTCGCGCTCAATCCCTGCACGATCGTCTATGACAAGCGAAAGGCGTCAAAGCCGGTGACGTCGTGGAAGGATATGTGGAACCCGGAATGGAAAGGCCGCATCGCTTTTCCGTCCTATCCCGGCGCCGAGGGCACGGCGGCGCTGTTGATGGCGGCGAAGATATTCGGCGGCAGCGAGAAGGACGTTGCTGTCGCCTTCGAGAAGATCAAGGAGCTGAAGCCGTTTGCTGCGATCCAGGGCAGCCAGGACCAGTTGTTCCAGATGTTCGATCAGGGCGTCGCTGACCTCTCGGTCGAGTTCGGAAGCTTCACGCGCAAATACGCCGAGACCCGCAACCCCAACATCGAGATCGCCAATCCCGAGGAGGGGCAGGCGGTCGCGATGAATGTCGCTTGCATCCCAGTCGGGGCGAGGAATCAGAAGCTTGCCGAGGAATGGATCAACCTCCATCTCAGTGAGCCCTGCATGCTCGCCTATGCGCGCGAAACCTACTATTCGCCAACGGCGACGAACATCAACGTTCCGGACGAGCTCAAACCGAAGCTCGTGATCGGCGAGGACGCCAAGAAGCTCGTCGATTTCGACTGGGATCAGGTGATCCGTAGCCAGCCTGCATGGTCGAGCCGTTTTAACCGGGAGATCGCCGGTTGAGTTTGGCGCAGCCTGCGCTCGTAGCGGGGCCAGGCGCCGGCTCGCTTCGGAGCGCAGGCGTTTCGCAACGCCTGTTGGGGTTACTGCTTGCCGCTCCGGCGACGCTATGGCTGCTCGGCGCTTTCGCGGCGCCATTGCTTGCTGTCGTCCTGCTCGCCCTGCATGAGGACGCCGATCCGTTCGGACCGCTTTGGCAAGCTCCGAGTGCGGCGCAATTCCTCACGATCGCCAGCGATCCATTCTATCTCAGGCTTGTCGGCGAGACACTGGCGCTGGGCGCCGGCGTGACGCTGCTTTCGGCGCTTCTGGGTTATCCCCTGGCCTTGTGGCTGACGCGCCTGCCGGCGCGCTGGCGTTCTCTCGGCTTCGCCGTGATCCTCATTCCGCTGTTGACCAATGTCGTGGTGCGCTCGCTGGGAGTCGTGCTTCTGCTCGCGCCCGACGGGCTCATCAATCAGGCGCTCGGTTTCGTGGGCCTCTCGCCATGGCGTGGCATGCTCTACACCCACGGCGCGGTGGCGATCGCGCTTGCCCAGGTGTTCATGCCGTTTATGGTTCTGTCGCTTTACGATGTGCTGCAGGGCGCGTCGCCGCGTATCCTGGAAGCTGCGGAAAGCCTGGGCGCCTCGCCGATGGCGCGCTTGCTGCTGGTGACGCTGCCGCTGTCGCTGCCTGGATTACGCGCCGGAATCATTATCGTTTTCCTCATGTCTTCGACGGCTTACGTTTCCGCGACCTTGCTTGGCGGCAAGAAGGTGCTCGTCGTCGGCATGATCGTTTGGCAGGAGGCGCTGCAGAATCTCAACGCGCCGTTGGCCTCGGCGCTTGCGCTCGTCATGACGGCGACAAGCACGCTGTTCGCGGTTGGGGTCTATTTCATCGCGCGCCGCCTTACGCCCTGGGTGACGGGGCGGCCGACCGTTGCGTTTGCGATTCCGCCGACGCTACTGCGCGCCATCGATTTTATCGGACCGATCCTTGGCAAACTTGCAGTGGCCTCGGCGCTGGTCCTTCTGCTGCTTCCGCTTGTCCTGGTTTGTATCCAGAGCTTCAACGACGTGCCTCAGGCGACAGTCGCAGGATTTCGGGCCTTCACCCTGAAATGGTATAAACAGGCGCTTCTCGGCGGCGCCTATGGCGCGTCGTTCCTCATCTCCGCTCAGCTCGCGTTCGCTTCCGCGCTCGTCGCGATCGCGTTGGCGCTCCCGGCCGCCTTCGCTTTGGCGCGCTACCGGTTTCGCGGCCTCGGCGCTCTCAACGCCTTCTGGATGCTGCCGCTGTCGCTGCCGCATATCGCCATCGGCGTCGGCATGCTGCGGCTCCTGCAGGTCTTCGTGGCTCTGCCGCCCTTCTTGGGCCTGATGGCCGTGCATGTCGTTTTGATGCTTCCGTTCGCCATATCGCTGCTGCAGGCCTCTGTAGAGCAACTTGACCGCGCCCAGGAGGAGGCGGCGGCAAGCCTTGGCGCCGGCCCGCTGAACCGCCTGAGGTTGGTGACATTGCCCGGATTGGCGCCTGGCCTCGCCGCGACCTGCATCATGAGCTTCCTCCTGTCATTTGGCGAAGTGACGGTGACGAGTTTTCTGACGACAGCCCGAATGACGACATTGCCCGTGCGCATCTATTCGGAAGCTTCCTTCAGCCTTGAGCCTACCGTGCATGCTGTATCGGCAATGTTGATTGCGGCGACGGTCGTCGTGCTGCTCGTTTTAACGCGGTTGGTTAAGCTCGATCGTCTTTACGCGCGGTAGTGGCCCTCGCCGGACCGACTCCAGTAAATTTTAGCGCCTGAAAGCTGACGTCTGCTCCAATGCGAATTGGTGCCCCGGAGTTGACGTCGATAGTTGAAACCGTTCCTGAACCCCATGTTCTGGCAGTCGACATAAATGACCCACGGCGGCGTTTCCCTGAGAAATCCGGCGGCCTGTGGCTACGCTCATGGCAACGAGTTGCGGTGCGATTTGGAATTCTGTGCTCAAACTGATGGAGCGCCCTGGACGAGCCAGAATCTCAATTACGTCCGTTATCACTTTCAGGTCCAGACACCTCGACGCCGAGCAGCGGCGCATAGTGCTGGCTGCCGAACAGATCGCCGTCGCCCAGGCTGCCGCTGGGGGCTGTGCGCGCGATCGTGAATTTGATCGCGAAAGCGGGGTCGAATTCGACATGGTCGGTCAGCCGCTCCGCATTGATTCCAAGGATGCGGCAGACCGCCTCGCGCGAGAGCGCGCCGCTGCGCCTGACATGTTCGTAGCTGGCGCGATCGGGGAAGATCACGTCGAATGTGATGTGATCGACGCCGGCGTTCTTGCTGCGGATCGTCTTGGCGAGAGAAGAGAGAGGCACGGTCGTGGTCATCATCAAACTCCCGCTTCGATGATGTGCAGGCGAAACGGCTCGAGCGGGTCGTCGACCGGCATCGTATGGTTCAACGTCCAGCGATAGGCGGGGGTCGCCGGCATCACCTCATCGAGGAGAAATGCGACGCCGCCCGCGGTGCCTTTCACGTCGGGCAGGCGCGCATAGAACATCTGCCGCGTTCCCATCATGCAGACCTCTTCCGCTTTCTCTCGCGTCGGCGCGACGGCCTGTACGACGACGCAGAGCTCGTGCCCGGGGCGATTGCGCAGGGGTTCGAGCGCGCCCATGACGCCATCGCGCCCATAGACATTGTAGGAGAGATCGTAACCCTCGGTCCCGAAGCGGTCGCGCACCATGTTGCGCGCCCAGCCGATCACATCGTCAACGCGTGAGATCGTATAGGGGTCGCGAATGCCGACAAGACCGACATAGCGTTCGCCGACCTTGCCCGATCCTTCAAGCTTCACCTTGAGCTGCTCGGCCGCGACATAACGCGGGCCGGTGACGCGCGTCGTGCGTTCATCGACCTGCTCATAGACGCAGTCACGCATATCGATATGGCCGCCGAGAAAGTGCTCGTAATAGGGATTGGCGCGCTCATACATGGCGTGGCCGGCGACCGAAGCGACAGTGCAACGCTGTTCCGGCAGCATCGCGGTCACGCGCACATCCTCCATGGTGATCTCGCCGAGAATGGATTCCTTGCCGCCATAGGGTTCGGCGCAGAAGGAGGCGCATTCCATGACTTTTCCAAAATAGTAGGCGAGCGCTTCCGGATAGCCCTGCCGGATCGCCGGCGCTGCGAAGATCGCGCAATCGCTTGAGCGCCCGCCGATGATCACGTCGGCGCCCCGATTCATCAGCTCGATGTAGGGATGCACTCCGGCGACGGCGACAATGCGGTCGGTCGCGTCGAGCTCCGAGAGGGTGAGATCGGGTCGGCCGGAAAGGCCTTCGATCGTCTTGCCGGCCGCCATCCTGGCGCGCACGTCATCGATCGACACCTCGGAGTAGAAATAGCCCAGATTGAAGCGCGGAAGTTTATGTTCGCGCGCGATGTCTTTCACCAACTCGACAAAGCGGTCGACGCGGCTGTTCGTGCCGGTGTCGCCGGCCGAGCCGATGATTACGGGCAACCCTTTCGGCCGCGCGCCGAGCAGCATCATTTCAACGTCGTGGCGCTGCCAGGCGAGAGGGCTCGCCGTGCCGTCCATGCCCAGCGGCACGGGGCCGATGTCGCACGAGCCCGAATCGCAGGCGATGATGTCGGGAGAAGCAAGAAGTCCGTTATCGAACGAACCTTGCCGGCTCGGCGCGAAGCCGAGATGTCCGTTCGGACACAGGATTCTCAGGCCCGTATTGGCGCGTGTGGCGGGATGCATCGCGTTTCTCATTTTCGCATGATCAGGCAGTCGTTTGGCGCCACGCGCCAGAACAGGGTGCGCCCGACTTCGAGACCCGCGCGAGGCCTGACATGGGCGCAGAGTTCAATCGGTCCGGACTGAATGAAGACGTGTTGGTGATCGCCGACGAAGAGCGAGCGGATCACGACGCCGCTTCCGCCCTGCCCTTCGGTGTCAGCATCTTCGAGGCGCACGTCGCCGGGGCGGAAGGCGATCGCGGCGCTTGCGGAGCCAGAGCCGGGATCGACGTGGCGGCCGCGCAAGACCGAACCATTAGCAAGCCGCGCCTCGGCCTGATCGTCGCCAGCGCCAGTCAATTCGCACTCGACGATGTTTCGCACGCCAAGAAATTCGGCGACGAAGCGCGTACGCGGGCTTGAATAGATATCTTGTGGTTTGCCAGCCTGCTCGATGCGTCCACCGCGCATGACGATGATATGATCGGACAGCGAAAACGCCTCTTCCTGATCGTGCGTGACATAAAGCGCGGTGAAGCCAAGCCGCCGTCTGAGATCGGCGAGTTCATCGCGCATCTGGATGCGAAGCTGCGCGTCGAGATTGGACAGTGGCTCGTCGAGCAGCACGACCTTGGCGCCGAAGGCGATCGCGCGCGCGAGCGCGACGCGTTGTTGCTGCCCGCCCGAAAGCATTGTCGCCGGCCTGTCAGCGAAGCGGGCGAGATCGACGAGCGCCAGCGCCTTATCGACCGCGGGCTTCGCTTCGCTCGCCGGGCGGCCGCGCACGCGGAAAGGAAAAGCGACATTCTCGAAGACCGTCATATGCGGCCAGATGGCGTAGGATTGGAACACCATGGAAAGGCCGCGCTTCTCGGGCGGCGCATCAACGCCGGTCGCGCCGTCGAAGACCGCCTTGCCGTCGATGACGATCCTGCCTGCGCGGGGTCGTTCGAGACCGGCCACCGCGCGCAATGTCGTCGTCTTGCCGCAGCCCGAGGGGCCAAGCAGCGTCACCTGTTGGCCCGCCTCGATTCCGAAGCTGACCTCATCGACGGCGCGAAACTCGCCGTAGTCGATCGCAAGTTGCTCCACGCTGACGAACGGCGCGCTCATGCGGCGACGGCCTTCTGGCGGAAGCGCGCGACCAGAACGAGCGCGATGAAGGTGATGAAGAGTTGCATCACGCTGAGCGCCGCCAGCGCGTTGACGTTGCCGGCTTCCCAGAGGTCGAACACCGCGACCGAGAGAACCGTGCTTGGCGCGGTGTAGAGAAGGATGGACGAGGAGATTTCTTGCAGCGAGAGAATGAACAGAAGCGTCCAGGTCGCGAAGAGAGTCGGCCGGGTCAGCGGCAGAACGATGCGCCGCAAGGTTCCGAACAGGCTCGCGCCGCTGACGCGCGCGGCGTCTTCGAGTTCAGGATGCAACTGACGGATCGCGCTCGATAGCGCTCGCAGCCCGAATGGCAGATAATGCGTGGCGTAAGCAAGAAGCAGGATGCCGATCGTGCCGTAGATCGGCAGCCAGGAGACGCCGACATAGGTCCAGAGCAAGCCGAGCGCGAGCACGATCGGCGGGATGGCGAGCGGCATCATGCCGACCTGATCGAGAAAGCGCGCGGCGAAGCTGCGTGATCTCACCGTCACCCAGGCCATGCAAAGCCCGAGCGCGCAAATCACCGTCGCTGTGAGCACGCCGAGCAGAGCGCTGTTGCGGCTCGCGAGCAGCGTCTTGGGATAGACGAAGAGCACATAATTGAAGTGGCGCAGATCGAACGCCATCAGCTTCGGATCAATCGTGATGAAATTGACCAAAGCGGCCCAGCACAGCGTCGCGATCGGCAATGCGACCGCCGCCAGCAAATAGAGCGCGACGAAGGCCAGCAGCACGACGCGCCAGCGGCCGACCGATACGATCTGCGGCCGGAAGGCCTTTCCCGAGATCGTGACATAGGAGCGGCGCCTGAGGATGGCCGCCTGGATCGCCACAAGCGCGGCGGTGACGACAAGGAGCAGAAGCCCCCATCCCGCCGCCTGCGTCACGCGCGGGGGATAGCTGTTGAGCAGCCGATAAATTTCTGTTGCAGCCACATAGAATCCAGCGGGCATGCCGAGCACGGCCGGCACGCTGAATAGGCCGAGCGATTGAACGAAGACGAGCAGTGCGCTTCCCAGTAGGGCCGGCAGCATGAGAGGCAGCGTCACCATCGCGAAGGCTTTGTGAATCGAGGCGCCGTGGATGCGCGCGCTGTCTTCAAGCGAGGGGTCCATGCCGCGTAACGCGCCGGCGATCAGCAGGAAAGGCAGCGGCGCATAGGCGAGCGCCGAAACGAAGATGACGCCGGCGGCCGATTGCAGATTGACCAGGGGTCCAGGGAGGCCAAGGCCGTTTTGCAGGAACAGATTGATGAGACCGCCATGCGGCGAGCCCAGCCATGACCAGGCGATCGCGGTGAGAAGCGGCGTGACATAGAGCGGCAGCAGAACAAGCTGCTCCAGGCTTGCGCGCAGCGGCGTGTCGGTTCGCACGAGGATCAGCGCAAGCGCGCCGCCGAGCATCGTCGCGAGCGTCGTTGCGCCCACGCTGACGAGTAAGGTGTTGCCGATGACCCGCGCCGATCTCAGCACATTCGTCAGCGCGTCGAGCGAAAATCCGTCCTCGTCGCCGACTGCGCCCATGATCACTGTGGCAAGCGGCGCGATCACCATCACGGCCAGCAGCGCCGACATCGCGACGGCGAGAAACCGCTCCTGCCCGGCGCCGCGCAGGCGCGCCAGCGCATATGATGCCGCTGCTTCCAATATTCAGGCCTTGAAGTAGCGGTCGAACGTCTCGGGGAACCGGCGGGAGGCGCGCTCATAGTCGGCGAGATCGCTTGGCAGCATTGGCTTCGTCTGTTCGAGCGGAAGCTGGCCGGCGGGCGCGGTGATACCCTTTCGCATGGAGTAGACGCTGAAAATCTCCGTGTTGAGCAGCGTCTGTCCTTCAGCGGAAAGAATGAAATCGATCAGCAGGCGCGCGGCGTTTGGATTGGGCGCGTCCTTGAAGATCGCGACAGGGGCTGTCGCGAGCGGCATGCCTTCGCTGGGATAAACGCCAACGACGCCTGCTTTCACCGCGTCCGGCTCGAAGGCGCGGAAATGATCGACAGTGGCGCCGACAAGCGCTTCGCCGCGCACCAGCATGTCGATGAGCTGCGCCGTCGTTGAGACGACGACCGGCTCCTGCTGGCCCCATTGCCGCATGAAGTCGACGCCGAATTTCTTCTCCAGAAGATACATCTGGTTGAAGCTCGTGCCTGCGGCAGAGTCCTGGATGACGAGCTTGCGGCCGCGAAAGTCTGGCCGCAGCAGGTCGGCCCAGGCCTTCGGCGCCTTGTCCGGCGACAGCACATTCTTGTTGTAGGCCATGATGACGCCGACGATGCGCGCGATCGCCCATTGATCGCGATCGGATGCTTCCGGCGGATAATTGTCGAGCTCCGGCGAGCGATAGCCGAGAAGCTGGCCGCGCTGCGACATTGCGAGATAGGGCGCGAGATTGGCGACATGCAACACGTCGAAAGTCAGCGCCTTCGCCTTCATCTCCGCATCGATGCGCGCGAGGACGCGGCCCGCAGGCGCGGAGTAGAGGCCTGTCGTCGCGTCGATGAAGGGATAGCGCGCAGTGAAAGCCTGGACGAAACGTGGAAAGCCTGCGGCCGACGCCGAGTTGGCGAAATTGACTTTGCCCTCGCGCTTCGCGCCTTCGATGATCGACGGCCGTTCCTGCGCGGAAAGACGAAACGGCCACGCGCTCGCGGCAATCGGCAGCATTCCCAGGACGTGACGTCGGTTCGGTCGGCTCATGGCTGCGCCTCATCGGAATGGCGATGCGGGCAGAATTTCACAAAAGCTTCGTCAGTCAACAGAATCTTTCAAAAAACTTCATATTTTGAAATATTGATCATATAAATCTATCATTCGCTGATCAGCTTTTGTGTCTCGATGGCGATCAGTTCCGTCGCTGCGGCGTAATAGCCGTTGAGATCGCCCTTCTGCGAAATGAGGCTTGTGGCGGCGTCCATGACGGCGCGGATGGCCGGCGACGGCGCCGATGTCGCGCAGGCGAGAAAATAGAACAGCGAAGGCGGCGTCTGCGTCGTCTCGATGCGCACGAGATTGCCCGTTGCAAGTTCGGCTTCGGCGGCGGACTGCGAGACGAGCGCGACGCCGAGTCCCGCCTTGGCGAGATGAATGCGCGTCGGAAGATGTGAGGCGCTGTGATTGCGCTGCGGCTCGGCGCTGTCCTGCCTGAACCAGTCAATCATCAATGCGTGCAGTAAAGTGCCGGGCCGATCCGAGATGATCGGCCACGCCGCAAGCTCTCGCGCCGTGATGGCGCGCGTTGGCAGATTGAGGCGCGGGCTCGCGACCCAGATGTTCGAGACTTCGCCGACAGGCGTCGCCGAGAGTTTGCTTGGATCCACGGGCCCCGCGACGACAGCGATGTCGAGCTGCCCCTTGTCGAGCGCGGCGCGCAGCGTCTCGCTGGAATCGACCGCGACCTCAACCGTCAATCCGGGGTAGGCGCGCGAGATGCGTTCAACGAGATTGGGAAGCCAGGTGAGTGCGTGAATGTTGGTGGCGCCAAAACGGACGCGTCCCGAAAGCGCGTCGCGCGCGCCGATCCGCTGCTGCACTTCCGCCGAGAGCGCCACGAATTGAGCTGCGTAGGCAAGAAGCTCCTGTCCCTTCGGCGTGAGCATAGCGCCGCGGCCGATCCGCTCGAAGAGCGGCAGGCCTAGAGCCTCCTCGGCCTCCTTGATGCGCGCTGAGATCGCGGCCTGCGAAACGCCGAGTTGGCGCGCGGCGGCGTGAAAGCTGCCGAGGCGGCCGATCCAATAGAAGGCTTCATAGTGCTTCAGATTCATTGCCGCTTATCCTCCTTTTAATACGGCGTTCAGAGCAAGCATTTTGAGGCCTAGCGGCGGCGGTAAGCACGGCGCGCTAGCCAAAACAACCGGGTGGGCTGCGGCGAATAAGTAGGCGAGTGCAATGAGGTGGCGGAATTGCCGAAATCGACTCAGCCGTCGGTCGATGAGTTGAAATCCCTCCATGACCGACATCTGCGGCAACAGATTCTGACCCAAAGCGGCCTATAGCGGGGTCGATTTCCTTTCTTCAGCGGACGTTCGCTTTAAAGCAGCGGCACAGTTGATTGAAGCGCGTACAGACAATCGTCGAGTGGCAACAGAGTGTATCTGCGGAACGCAACGGCGATGGCTTCTTCCTCTGCCGACAGCACTGTCGATTTCGAGCTTTTGGGGCCGGTCGGAAGGTCGGCGACCGATGAGCGGCTTTTCCATTTGGCGACGATCTTCTGGTCGATGCCGCATCGCTTGACGGATCGCCTCTGTCGTCGTGCGCTCTCATGGAGAACCTGGCTCATGAGGCATCTTTCGAATCCGGCGACAAGAATGCACCGACGAAATCCGGGACTAAACGTCTAGATGGCAAGCCGCAAAGCGAGCTTGATCCGTGATCCGGAGATGAGGCGTTTCCGCCCCGCAGCGATCGAATTTTTCCGGGCAGCGCGGATGAAACGGGCAGCCCGAAGGGATGTTAAGCGGACTCGGCAGCTCGCCGACGAGAGCTGTGGCGCGGGAGGCGCGCGGAGCGTCGGGCGGCGACGGATCCATGCGCGGCGCAGCGCGGAGCAACGCCTCCGTGTAGGGGTGGCGAGGCGCGTCGAAAACACTGTCTGCGGGGCCGATCTCGACGATGCGGCCAAGATACATCACGGCGACGCGGTGGGCCAAGTGTCGCACGACGCGCAGGTCGTGCGACACAAACAGCATCGCCAAACCCAGACGCTCCTGGAGGTCGAGCAGAAGATTGAGAATCTGCGCCTGAATTGACACGTCGAGCGCCGATACGATCTCGTCTGCAATGAGCAATTCCGGATTGACGGAGAGCGCGCGGGCGATAGCGATGCGCTGACGCTGGCCGCCGGAGAATTCATGGGGAAAGCGCGAGGCGGCGTCAGCATTGAGGCGCACGAGGGCGAGCAGTTCTGCGACTTTTTCGGCGCGGCGCGCGGGCGCCGTCATGCCGTGGACCTGCAGCGCTTCTTCGATGATCTGGCCAATGGTCATGCGGGGATTGAGCGACCCGTAAGGGTCCTGAAAGATCATCTGCACGCGTCGGTTATATTGGCGCAACGCGGCTCCGCCCAGGCTGCGAACATCCGCGCCGTCAAAGCTGATCTGGCCGTTGTCAACTTCCACAAGGCGCACCAGCGCGCGCGCCAGAGTGGATTTGCCACAACCTGACTCTCCGACCACCGCCAGCGTCTCGCCGCGCGCAATGGCGAGGCTTACCCCGTTGAGCGCGCGCACCATCGGGCGTGGGCCCCCGCGCAGCAGGTCGCCCATCTTGCGGCGCGCCGGAAAGCCGAGCGCGAGATCGTCGGCGACAAGCAGGCCGTTCATGCCGCCTTCCGCGCAGCGCGGCCGATATCCTCGGCATGCAGGCATGAGGTTTGGTGATCGTCAGCGACATTCCACAGGAGCGGCGACGCCCGGCTGCAGTCGGCTGTCGCGAAATCACAGCGAGGCGCGAAGCGGCAACCTGGCGGCATGTCGCCGAGGGCCGGCGGCGCGCCGGGGATTGAGGGCAGCGGTTGGCGCGCATGGGAGCGCGCCGGAACCGACCGCATCAATCCGAGCGTATAGGCGTGAGCGGGACTGTTGAACACATCATAGACGGGCCCGGTCTCCATGATGCGGCCGGCATACATGACCACCATCCGGTCGCACACGCCGGCCACTACGCCGAGATCGTGCGTAACCAGGATGACGCTCATTTGCAGCTCGTCCTTGAGTCCGAGCAGCAGCTTGAGGATCTGGTCCTGGATGGTCACGTCGAGCGCTGTGGTGGGCTCGTCGGCAAGCAACAGTTTCGGCTCGGCGGCAAGCGCGATTGCGATCATGGCGCGTTGGCGCATGCCTCCCGAGAACTCGTGCGGATAGTTCTGGAGCCGGCGCCTGGCGTCGGGAATGCCGACAAGGTCCAACAGCTCCAGCGCGCGCTTGCGCGCCGCGGCGCCGCGCATATTCATATGCGCGTCGAGGCTTTCGGTGATCTGGAGTCCGATCGGCAGCACGGGATTGAGCGCCGTCATGGGCTCCTGGAAAATCATCGCGATCTCGCGGCCGCGCGCGCGGCGGATGTCAGCCTCGTCCATGGAGAGCAGATCACGCCCCCGCCACAACGCGACGCCTGACGTCGCCGCATGTTTCGGCAGCAATTGCAGCAGCGCGCGCAGTGTGATGCTCTTGCCGGAGCCGGATTCGCCGACGATTCCGAGCATCTCGCTAGGGTTAACGTCGAAGGAGACGGAGTCGACGGGATTCGCCGCGCCGAAGCGGATGCCGAGATCGCGAACCGACAGAAGCGCCGTCATCGCCGTCGCATCAGAGCGGCGAGGCCGTCGCCCAGCAGGCTGAATCCAGAGCCCGCGAGAACGATGGCGAGGCCGGGAAAAATCGACATCCACCAAGCTGTGGTCATGAAATTCTTGCCGTCGCCGATCAGCACGCCCCATTCTGATATGGGCGGCTGCGCCCCCAGCCCGAGATAGCCGAGGCTTGATCCGAGCAGGATCGCCAGAGCCATGTCGGTCATCCAGTAGACCATGATCGGGCTCAGCGCGTTCGGCAGAAGGTGCCGGAACAGAATGCGCCCGGCGCTGTAGCCCATCACGCGCCCGGCGGCGGCGTAGTCGCGCCTTTTCTGGCTCAGGATTTCGCCGCGCGTCAAACGCGCATAGGTGATCCAGTTCACGGCGCTGACCGCAATATACATGTTGAGCAGACCGGGGCCGAGCACCGCGACAATCGCGATGACGAGCACGAGAAAAGGAATCGTGACGGCGACGTCGACCACCCTGCGAAACGCGGAATCGACGGCGCCTCCGGCGTAACCGACGATGGCGCCGATGAAGGTGCCGAAGATCGCGGGGAAGAGCGTGCAGAAGACCGCGATCTGCAGATCGACGCGCGCCGCCCAGATCGTGCGTGAAAGAACGTCGCGGCCGAAATTGTCGGTGCCGAAAGGATGGCTCCAGCTCGGCGGCGACAGAAGCGCACGGTAGTTGAAAACGTTGGGATCATAGGGCGCGATCGCACCCGGAAAGAGAGCGCAGGCGACGAGGACGAGAATGATCGCCGCGCCGATGATCGTCGTTGGCGGCAACCGCAGGCGGGCTCCTGGCCGGAGCGGCGCCACGATCGACGCGTCCTGTATGGCGGTCATGCGCTCACCCGCGGATCCAGTATCGCAAGCAGCGCGTCGACCGCGAGAAAGACCACCGACACAAGGACCGAGATCACCATGGTCAAGCCTTGCACGACGGCGTAGTCGCGCGAGAAGATGCTGTCGATCATCAGCCTTCCGACACCTGGCACGGCGAAGACCGTCTCCGTGATGACGGCGCCGCCGATCAAAGATCCGATATGGAGCCCGAGCAGCGTGATCGTGGAGATGCCAGCGTTGCGCAGGACGTGGCGACCGAGCACCGTCCGCCGCATCAGGCCCTTGGCGGTGGCGAAGCTGACATATTCGGCGTGCAGGACCTCGATCAGCGACTCCCGGAGATTACGCAGCAGGATGGCGGACAGGCTGAGCGCGAGCGTGAGCGCGGGAAGGAAGAGATAGTAGAGATTCTCAAGGAAGTCGTCGCCGACGCCTCCCACCGGAAACCAGCGCAGCCCGGCGGCCAGCGTGATGAGCAGCACGAGACCGATGTAGAAGACCGGCATCGACAGGCTGACTTGCGAGATCAAGCGAATGACCGCGTCAGCGACGCCGCCTTGACGCAACGCGGCGATGAAGGCGAGCGGCGCAGCGATGAGCAGGGAAAGAACAATCGCCATGCCGGTCAGCATGAGCGTGATCGGCAGACGCTCCTTGATGAGAGAGGCCACGGGAACGCGCATTGTGACCGACTCGCCGAACTGGAGTGTCGCCATGCGGATCAGGAATTCCCAGAACTGTTCCAGGACCGTCCGATCGAACCCCATGGCGTGCCGCATCCGGGCGATGGCCTCATCGGAGGCGCGGTCGCCGAGCAGCATCAACACGGGATCGCCGGGCAGAAAATGCATCAAGCCGAAAATCAGCAAGGCGACCAGCACGACGGTCGCCGCAATGTGCAGCGTCCGCCGCGCGAGCAGCGCCAGCATGTTCACGCCCGGTTACTTGTCCAGATAGGTGTCGATGAAGATGTTGTTGCCGAGCGGAATCTGCACGAAATCCTTGACCTTCTTGAGCATCGCCACGGGATAGGGCACTTCCATGCTGAAGATGATCGGCGCGGCGACCGCGAAACGCTGCTGGATTTCCTTGTATTGAGCCGCGCGTTTCCCGGTATCGAGCTCTTCCTGGCTGATCTCGAAGAGCTCGTCGACACGCTTGTCCTGCCAGCCCGTGCGCGCTGATTGCCGCGTCGGATAATAGGCGATGATCGAGGTGATCTCGTTCGGATCGTTGATATCGTTGGTCCAGAGCGAGGTGCGCATCTGGAAGTCGGCGGCGTTGTAACGCGCCAGCCTTGTCGCCGCCTCAAGCTGTTCGATCTTCAGCTTCACGCCGATCTGCGACCACATCTGCTGCAAGGCCGACAGTTTGGCGGCGTCATCCGCGTTTCCGGCCAACGCCATGCACGTGATCTCAAAACCGCCGGAGTAGCCAGCGTCCGCCATCAGCTTCTTGGCCTTGCCCAGATCGTAAGGATAGAGCGGACCCTCGCCGTAAGACAACGGGGTCGACATCGGCATGAAGCTCTGCTGCGGCGTCCCGGCTCCGTAGGACACGACCTGGATAAGCGCATCCTTGTCCGTGGCGTAATTCAACGCCTGACGCACGCGAACATCGTTGAGCGGGTTCTTCGCGCCATCCTTGAGCGTTGGCCTGGTGTTGAGCGTGAAATAATTCACCTGCGCCGCCGGAAACAGCACCATGTTGAGTTTTGGATCGCCCTTGAGCTCCGTTACGCGCGAGTAAGGGACAAACTCGGTCGCATCGATCTCCCCGGCTTTCAGCTTCAGGATGCGCGTCGCATCATCCGGGATGATGAGGAACCTCACCGAGTCGAGATAGGGCAGCGGCTTCCCGTCGGCGGCGATTTTCCAGTAATAGGGGTTGCGCGACATCACCATTTCAGCGTTGCGCTTCCAACTCGTCAGGACAAACGGCCCCGAGCCGATCGGGCGCTCCGCGAACGCTTTCGATTTTTCCAACAACGTCGCTCCAGGCGCCGCCATCACCAGCTTCTCCGGCATGACGCCGGCGTTGAAGGTCGCCAGCGCCTGAAGGATCGTCGGGTCCGGATGCTTCATGTTGACGATGACGGTGTCGTCGCCTTTCGTCTCGATCCATCCGATCGAGGCAAGCAGGAAGCTGAATTCGCCGCCATCCTCCTTGCTCCGCGCGCGATCAAGCGACCATTTGACGTCGCTGACCGAAAGCGGCGAGCCGTCGGCGAATTTCAGGCCCGGCCGCATCGTGAATGTGATCGTCTTGCCGTCGCCGGACACTTTGTGAGCGGCGGCGAGACCGGGCTCGGTTCCCTTTCCATCGGCTGACGCCAGCAGCAGCGTGTCGTAGAGATTGAGCGAGATCCAGATATCTGCGTTCTGCGCCGTGTGAGCGGGATCGAGAAACTGGCTGTCGATTGCGCGCGCGAAGACGAGCGTGCCGCCGCGGTTCGCCGCAGAGGCTTGGCCCGCGGGGAAAAACGCCAGAATTCCAAGTAGAAACCCGATCGCACGATGTTTCATCTTCGCGCTCCATCCGCCGACGTCTGGGTGCAAAAATTTAGGTGTGCGGGGGCGAGATGAGTCAAGGCGAATGAATTGGCGGGTTTTACGCAAATCAGATGAAAGCGATGCTGTGGCGGGCGCTTCTTGCATAAAAATTCATCCGTTTGCCTCACGCGAAGCTCAACCAGGAATTTAGAGCCCGCAAAAGATGCATTCGCGAGTGAATATCTCGATATAGGCTGCGCTTGGCTTTGTTCGGCATGGCGGAGTGGCGAGATATGCGAAGGGACCCTTCCAATCCTCTGTTGTTGACGCCGGGCCCGGTCAGCATCTCGATGACGACCAAGCGGGTCATGCTGACGGATCGCGCATCCGGCGGCGTCGAGTTCCAGGCCGATCTGCAATTTGCGCGCGATTACATGGTGGGACTGGTGGGCGGTCGCGGCGACTACACGGCCGTTCCGTTGCCGGGCAGCGCGACTTACGCCAACGAGGCCGTGATCGCAGCGCTTGTGCCTGTCGGCGGAAAGCTTCTGATTCACACCAACGGAGTCTATGGCGATCGGCTCATCGAGATTTGTGCTCACACCGGCAAGAGTTACGGCGCGATCCGCACGCCGCCTTTCACGCCTGCGACCGCAGCGCAGTTCGAAGCGGCGATCGAAGCTGATCCGGCGATCACCCATGTGATGATTGTTCATTGCGAGACGAGCACTGGCGTATTGAATCCGCTGGAGGCTGTCGCCGATGTCTGCCGGCGCCACGGCAAGGGGTTGCTGATCGACGCGGTCGCGAGCTTCGGCGCGTTCGACATCGACGCGAAACGCCTAGGCTTTCAGGCGGTGACTGTGTCGTCAAATAAATGCATGCAGGCGGCTCCCGGCATCGGCTGGTCGGTGGTGCAAAAGACCGCGCTTGAGAATGCGAAAGGAAATCATTCCACGCTCGCGCTCGATCTCTGGGACCAGAACCAGCATATGGACCGCACGGCCGCGTTTCGGTTCACGCCGCCAACACAGGTGCTGGCGGCGTTCGCGCAGGCGTGCAGGGAGCATCAGGCGGAAGGCGGCGCTCCCGCGCGGTTCCGGCGCTACAGTCGCAATTGGCGGCGTCTCGTCGATGGCATGCGACAGCTTGGATTCGTCACGGTGGTTCCCGATGAATTCGCATCGCCAATCGTCGCCACCTTCCACAATCCCGCTCATCCCGCCTTCAGTTTCGAGCGGCTGTTCGAAGGCATGAAGAAGCGCGGCTTCATCATCTTTCCCGGCCGGCTGGCGCTCGCAAACACATTCCGCATCGGATGCATGGGCGATGTCGTCGAGGCCGACATGGCCGACGCGGTCAGCGCAGTTGCAGAATCGATGGAGGAGATGGGCGTTGTGGGCCTTGGGCGCACGGAACTGGCGATGTCCGGCTGACGAGGTCGGCTCATTGTCAGCCCGTCGTTGTCGGGCGCGGGGTCCCCGCGCAGATCGGCACAGGGTCTTGGCGTCGGCCTGGAGGCGGGTGCGCCGGGCCCCGAGTGGTTGCCTTGCAGAGGGCGCCGTCACGCTTGTGAATGAGCATGTTGGCGGCGTTGAACAACGGCTCGGTCTCGATCGTGATGTGGAGAAAGCGATCGATTTGTCCAAGCTGTTGGCAAATTGGGTACATGCATTGATCTTCGCTCGAAATACGCGCCGCGGCGCAGAGCAAGACAAAAATGAAAGCGGATGTCCGTTCGCGACGCGCGTCGCGAATGGCGGCTTCTTTATCGCGGTGAAGGTCAAGGGGATTGTGATCACGACATGGCGTTGCTCTCCGCAATTGATCTGCTTCGATTGATGTCGCCGCACGAGGCTCGTGCTTCTCTTCGAGGTCGGCGCTGGACCGGCTCACGATGGAGTCA
This sequence comes from Terrirubrum flagellatum, assembly GCF_022059845.1. Classification (GTDB taxonomy): domain Bacteria; phylum Pseudomonadota; class Alphaproteobacteria; order Rhizobiales; family Beijerinckiaceae; genus Terrirubrum; species Terrirubrum flagellatum. The sequence continues at coordinate 211,663 of NZ_CP091853.1, forward strand.
GAAGGATGGAGTGGTTCAATCTAATGGACGCCCTTGCCGCCAAAGGCGGCAGGATCTGCTGACATTACGAACTCACTCCATCCATCGTCCCCGTGGGGACATCTTCCTGCCAAGGCAGAACCTGTGGAATTGCTCGTTAGCGATGCCGCGCGGTCATGCGGGCCGCGCCACCGCCGCCGCGTTGCTCCATCGGAAGTTCGTGCCGCCGATCCACCTGCAGTGAAAGACGACCGCCAGTCGCTTGGCGACCGCAACGATGGCCCGGCGAGCGCCGCGCCGTTTGGCGACTCTGACGCCTCAGGCCTTCAGCCACGACCATTTCTTGCTGTGCGCGAATATTGGTGTTGCCTGTTGAATTGAGGGCGAGTTATCGGAATTAAGAAATCAGCCGAACGTTAATGGTTTTGCTCTGTGTGAATTCGAACATTTCTTCTATCGATTCCTCGCGCCCGAAGCCGGATTGCTTGGAGCCCCCAAAGGGCACGCCAAGGTTATGCGCGGCTGAATCATTGATCCAGACATAGCCAGCCTGGAGTTTCGATGCAAAGCTGTGCGCGCGATCGAAGTCGCGAGTGAAAATCGAGGCGGTGAGCCCAAATGGTGTGGCGTTCGTGCGCGCGATCACATTTTCTTCGTTCGACCATCGCAGGACAGATAGCACCGGACCGAAGATTTCCTCGCTAGCGATCCGCATTTCTTCGGTTACATCCGAGAAGACCGTTGGTTCGACAAAATATCCTCGGGCGAGCTCGGCGGCTGCCGGTCGCCCGCCACCAATCACCAATCGCGCGCCTTCACGCTTTCCGATCTCGATATAGTCGAGCGACTTCTTGAATTGGGCCTCGCTCGAAAGGCAGCCGACGTCTGTCGTCGAATCCGTCGGCTGCCCGATCCTCAGCTTCCTTATCAAGGTTGTAATTCTCGCAACAACATCGTCGTGGATCGATTCATGCAAATAGACGCGGCTTGTCGAGCCGCAGGATTGGCCTGTAACGGAGCGGAAATTCATGCCGCGCACGATCGCTTCCGCGACCGCCGCAGGATTAGCGTCGGCGCAAGCGATCAGCGCATTCTTGCCGCCAAGTTCGAGCGTGAGCTTTTTCAGCGTGGCTCCAGCGGCCTGCATAACGGCCCGCCCGGCGGCCGGGCTGCCGATCAGCGATATCTTCGCAACACCTGCATGTTCGACGAGCGCGCGTCCGGTTGCGAGGTCGCCTGGCAGAACATTATAGGCGCCCGGCGGAAATAGATCGCTCCATAATTCTGCTGCCTTCAAGGCTGTCAGCGGCGTCAAGTCTGACGGTTTAATAATGACAGTGTTGCCCACGGCCAGCGCGCTCGCGGCTTTTGCGGTTGCATAGAGGAGAGGGTGATTGAAGGCGCAGATGCGCGCGACAACGCCGAGTGGCTCGCGCACAGTCATGCTGAACGCCCTCGACGATATCGGGATGGTCGTTCCCTTCATCTCCGTCGTCAGACCCGCGAAGAAGTCCACGAAATCGGCACAGGCGCCTACTTCCGGCTCCATGACTGCGATCGGATTGCCTGTGTTGCGGGTCTCAAGCAACGCAAGCTCTGCCACATTGTCGCGCAGACGTTGCGCCGCGCGTTTCAGGATCGCGGCGCGTTCGAGCGCGGGCGTATCGCGCCAGCCAGGATACGCTGCCTGCGCCGCCGCCACAGCGTCATCAACATCATCTGAACTGGCGTTCGCGATCTCGCCAAGCTTTTCACCCGTCGCCGGCTCAATCAGCGTAAGAGACGCGCCACGCCCTTCGCGCCATAAGCCGCCTATGTAAAGTTTCAGTTTGGGGAGTGCGGGATGCGCAGGCCCATTCATCGTTGTCGGCTTACTGATCTGTCGTGCGCAGGACTTGCGCAGGAATGCCGCGGCCATATTCACGGCGGACATGCGCATCAATGAAAGCTACGCGGCCTTCTCTCACGTGCTTCACTGCGTTGCGAAGGGTGTCGGAAAGGTCAGCTATGTCGCTTACCGGCCCGAATGCAACGCAACCTTGGCCGCGCGCAATCATCGCCAGATCAGGCGCAGGATCATCAATCTGAATGCCGACGCCGCGATTCTCCACCGGCCTGCCGCGCATTTTCGCCATCCGCTCCTGATGCAGTTCGTCATTGAAGAAGGAACGATTGTTGGCGACGATGACGAGCAGCGGAATGCGGTGATGAACGGCCGACCAGATCGCAGTCGCGCCCATCAAAAAATCGCCGTCGCCCAGCACGGCGACCGGAAGACGATCCGTTCCGCGCAGCCCAAGCGCGGAGCCAACCGACATGCCGGGGCCGGAGCCGATGCCGCCCGCACCATCATACCCGATGTAGTCGAGCGGATCATCGAAATCGCATAAGGCGCCTGGCCATCCGATCGGAAGACGGAGATAGGAGGGACGATCTTCAACGAGCGTTGCGATCACGACGCGCGCGAGGTCTTCAATGCCGATCTCGCCCGCCGATCTCGCCGGCCGCGCCGCCGCCCAGGACGCTCCCGCTGGCGGCGCGGCGGATATTCCACACGCTTCGGCTTCAGCCAGCAGAAGTTCGGTGAGGCGATCAGGATCAGTCAGAAGCGAGATATCGGCCGCTGGCAGCGCCTGATGATCCATGCTCCAGCCATTGTGGGAATATTGATCAAGCGAGCACTGAACCACCGTCACCTCTGGCCAAGGCTTCCCGAACGCCTGGTAAAGCGTGCCGCCGAGATCAATCCAGTCCAGACTTAGGATCAGATCGGCGTTGCGGATGAGCGCCAACGCGTCGGCGCTGGGCGAAAGACCAGGCGAGGCCGCATGCAGCGGATGCCGCGTTGGAAATTTCGCCCCGACCTTGAGATCGGTCAAAACGTGCAAACCATAAGCCTCTGCGAAAGCGACTCGGCGATCCCATGCCGGGCGCTTCGCTGAAACACGACCGATTAATGCAAGCGGGCGTTTGGCGGACGAAAGCCGTTGCGCGATCTCTGTAATGCTGGCGCGATCTGGCGCCGGCGAGCGAGGCGCCTCGAATCTGCGCATATTCGGCAGCGGATCGCGAGTTGGAGTTTCCGCCTCCTGCAGCGTCTGGTCGAGACAGATATAGACCGGCCCCTGCGGCGCGGTCCTTGAGATCTGTTGCGCACGTATGATCGCCTCGACCGCCGCAGGAATAGAGGCCGGCTGATTGTCCCACTTGATGTAAGGTCTGATCAGCGCCGCAAGATCAGTCGCGGTGTGCAGCCAGTCGACATAGGGTCGCCTGAGCGCTGCATCCATCGGGCCGACGGCGCCGAAAATCAGCATGGGCGCGCGGTCACACCAGGCGTTGAAGATCGCCATCGACGCATGCATGAGGCCAAGATTGGCGTGAAGCGCGACTGCAAGCGGCTTTCCCGTCACTTTGGCGTAGCCATGCGCGATGGCGACCGCGCTTTCCTCATGGATGGCGAGAATGTGCTCGGGTCTTTCGTTGCCGAGGTGATTGATCAGGCTGTCATGCAGCCCACGGAAGCTCGAACCCGGCGTTAGCGCGAGATAGGGCGTATTGAGAGACCGCAGCAAATCAGCGATGCGATCGCTACCCCACGCAACGGCGTTTGCCGCTGCATGACGCGATGTCTGATCCATGTTCAGAGCCTTTCGCCGATGGCAGGTCAGAATGGATAGTGCTGGGGGCCAGTCTCGATGGTGATCCAGCGCAGATCGGTGAATTCGGCGACCGCGGCCTTGCCGCCAAAGCGGCCATAGCCCGATCCCTTCACGCCGCCGAAGGGCATCTGCGCTTCGTCATGCACTGTCGGACCGTTGATATGGCAGATGCCGCTCTCGATGCGCTTCGCCACCCGCATCGCGCGAGCGATGTCACGGCTGAACACCGCGGCGGAGAGACCGTATTCAGTGTCGTTTGCAACAGCGATCGCTTCTTCGTCGTTTTTGACGCGAATCACGCTCTTCGCCGGTCCGAACGATTCTTCGGAATAGATGCGCATCTCGCGCGTCACCTTGTCGAGCAGAGTCGCTGCCATGACCGTTCCTTTGCGACCGCCTCCAGCCGCCATGACCGCGCCTTTCGACAACGCGTCGTCGATGAGCGCGCTAACGTGGTCTGCTGCGGCTGTGCTTACCAGGGAGCCGAGCACGACTTTGCCTCTGGGATCGCCCGCGGGGAGTGAATTGGCTTTCGCGGCAAGCTTAGCGACAAACGCGTCGGCGATGGATTCCGCGACAACAATCTTCTCCGTCGACATGCAGATCTGGCCCTGGTTCATGAACGCGCCGAAAGCTGCGGCTTTTACAGCTTCATCGAGATCGGCGTCGTCGAGTACGAGCAGCGGCGCCTTGCCGCCCAGTTCGAGCAGGACAGGCTTCAACCGTCTCGCCGCGAGCTCGGCAATGATGCGTCCCACCTTTGTGGATCCGGTAAAATTGATGCGCTTGACCGCGTCATGGGCGATCAGGGCCTCGACAACCTGCGCCGCGTTCTCCGGGGCATTGGTGACGACGTTGACCACGCCTGCTGGCAAACCCGCATCGCGCATCGACGCACCGATGAGCAGATGCGTACGCGGGCACGATTCCGACGCCTTGAGAACAACTGTGTTGCCGCACGCGAGCGGCATGGCGATGGCCCGCACACCCAGAATGACGGGCGCGTTCCATGGCGCGATGCCGACGACGACGCCCGCCGGCTGCCGCACCGCCATGGCGATGCAACCCGGCTTGTCCGATGGAATCACTTCGCCAACAATCTGAGTCGTCATCGATACGGCTTCGCGCAGCATTCCTGCTGCGAGCATGACGTTGAATTGCGCCCATGGCGCCGTCGCGCCTGTCTCAGCCGTCATTGCCTCGACGAATTCGCTGGCGCGCGCCTGGAGCGCGTCCGCTGCTTTCAGGAGAAGCGCACGCCGTGCGTTTGGACCGGTCTCCGACCATGCGGCGAACGCATCGCGCGCCGCATCCGCCGCCAGTTGCACATCTCGCGCCGTCGCGGCCGCAGCCTTCGTCGCAACTTCGCCCGTCATTGGATTGAGCCGGTCGAAGATGGCGTCACCTTGCGCGGCGACGTCTTGGTTGTTGATGAGAAGGCGGGTGTCGACATGCACTGTCATGATGAGCGGTTCCCTTGGCTAGATTCGCCTGCGCGGCCGTCAGAGGATCACGCCGCCATCGATCGGAATGACGGCGCCCGTGATGTAGCTGCCAGCTTCGGAGGCCAGGAGCAGCGCAAGACCCTCAATTTCTTCGAGGCGCCCCATACGTCCAAGCGGAACGCTATTGACGAATAGCGGCGCGACAGCCGGGTCTTTCAGACGTCCGCTCGCCATATTGGTTGGAAAGGGGCCGGGCGCGATTGCATTGACGCGGACGTTGAATGGACCGAGTTCCCGCGCGGCGAGGCGGGTGAGATGTGCGACGCCGGCTTTTGCGGCATGATATGCGTAGGCAGGTAATGGCGATGTCTCGAACGCCGAGGCTGACGCCGTGACGATGATTGCGCCGCGCCTTTGCTCCTTCATCTGCCGCGCCGCCGCTTGCATGGTGATGAAAGCGCCCCGCAGATTGACCGCCATAGACTTGTCCCAGAGGTCAAGCGAGGCGTTCTCGATCTGGCCCTCGGGCCGTCCATATCCGGGGCCGGCCGTTACGCCTGCGTTCGCAAACAAACTATCGAGCCGCCCATGCCGCTTCACCACATCGTCGATCACGGAGCGAGTCGTCTCCGTGTCGGCGACATTGAGGACGCAAGCCTCGGCCTTTGCGCCAGCCTTGCCGAATGATTTGACAGCTTCATTCAACGCGATCTCGTTGATATCACACAGCACAACCTTCGCGCCGTTCGCGGCGAGGGCGCCCGCCATTGCGAGCCCGAGACCACTCGCGGCTCCCGTCACTACAGACACATGACCGCACACGTCGAAGATCCGTGCGGATGTCCGACCGATTGCTGAATTTTGTTTGCCGCCATTCTCCGCCATGTTCATCTCAATCAGCGCGGCCGAGCGAGGCGCCGCCATCAATCACCAGATGAGCGCCGGTCACGTAGCTTGAAGCCGGCGAGGCGAGGAAAAGCGCGAGCCCTTTGACCTCGTCCACGTCCGCGACCCGATGCATCGGACTGCCGGCCTCGAAGATCGTCTTGAGTTCAGGCGTTGTCAGATCGGTCAGGAATGGGCCGGGCACGATCGCGTTGACCAGCACGCCGTAACGAACCAGTTCCAGCGCCGCCTGCTTGACGAGATGGAGCACAGCCGCTTTCGCAATGAGATAAGGTGAGCCGACGATCGGTCCAGGCCGCAATCCCGCTATTGAGGCGGTGACAATGATGCGACCATCGCGTCTTTCTTTCATATGCGGCGTCACGGCGGCGATGGTTGTGACGACGGATGTAAGATTGGTGGCGATCACTGTGTCCCAGAGCGCGTCGGGAATCCCGTCGAGTGCGCCTTCGGCGTTGCGTTTACCGCCCAACGTGAGAAAGCCAGGTCCTGCGGCGACGCCGGCGTTTGCGAATACGACATCGAGGCGTCCCATAAGTCGCAACGCATCGTCGATGGCGGTGCGCAAAGCTGCACGGTCCGCGACGTCGACCGGGATGCCCTCGATGCGGCGGCCCATCGTGCGCAGTGTGCCCACAGCGCCATCGAGACGCGCTGCGTCGCGGTCGAGCAGAACGACGTCGGCGCCGTTGGCCGCCATCACCTCAGCATAGGCTCGACCGATCCCCGCCGCGCCGCCGGTGACGAGCGCGACTTTGCCCGTGACGTCGAAGAGCTGCGCCGCCTTCATCGGCTCGGTCCCGCTTCTCCCGGCTTTGGGAACATTGAATAGAATGGGAAGAACTCGAGCGTCTGCGGCAATCGTTCGCGTGCGACCAGAAAGTCGAGCACGGCGGGCGTGCCTTCTTCATTCGCCGTCAGCGCCCGCTCCAGCGCAGGCTTTACGTCAGCGACAGACTTGATGGTCTCGCCATAGCAGCCGCAAGCTTCAGCGAGCTTGGCGAAATCGGGTTGAAAGGAAAAATCCGTCGCGAAGATGCGATTGCCGAAAGCTCTTTCCTGGATGTCGCGGATAGAGCCTAGCGACTGGTCGTTGAGGATGATCCAGGTCACCGGAAGTCGATGCTCGACCGCCGTTGGCAGCACGGCCATCACCATCTGGAAGGAGCCGTCGCCGACAAATCCGAGCGCCGGGCGCTTGGGATAGACCACCTTGGCGACCGGGAGCCCGGCGGAGGCGAAGCCCATGCCGTAGAAACTGGAGCACACCACAAGTGAGCGCGGCTCGTATACCTTGAAGAATGGAAAGGCGCCGCCGATCTGCTGAGCAAGCACGCCGACATCAATGGAGACGGTCGACTCCTTGGGAAACACCTCGCGCGCGCCGCGAATGACCGCAAGCGGATGAATAGGCCGCGTCATCGAGACTGCAAGTTCATCCGCATCACGCTCGATCTTGGCGATCTCCGTAGCGAACTCTTTCACCCGAGGATGAGAGGTAAAGTCCGCGACCGTATGTCTCGAGGTTTTCACATGCGCGTCTAATTCCTCGAGCACTTCGCGGACGTCGCCGATAATGCCGATTTTCGTCGGGACGCTGCGTCCGATCTCGGAGCCGTCCGTGTCGACTTGGATATAAGTCGCTTTGGGATCAGGCAGAAATCCGGCCCGCCAGTTCGTCTCCATTTCCTCGAACCGCGTTCCGAGGCCTAGCACGCAATCGGCCTCTGCCAGCAGACGCTTGCTTAACGGATTTCGATGCGCGCCGAGTCCGCCGACCGACAACGGGTGATCGTCGGAAATAATTCCGCGGCCAGCGAGCGACGTGATAACGGGGATGGCGAGGCGCTCCGCGAAACGACGCAGCGCGCCCACGGCGCCTGACGCGACCGCGCCGCCGCCCGCCACGATCAGCGGGTTCTTCGCCGCAACGAGCGCGTCAGCGGCGGCGGCGATCGCCTTTGGATTGCCTCGCGGGGCCGCGGGCCTGCCGACGGGCAAATAGTCGCCGAACTCCACAAGCTCGGGCAGATAGTCGCGTGGTATGTCAACGAACACCGGCCCCGGTTTTCCCGATCGGGCGACTGTGAAGGCCTGGCGCATGATCGTCACGATTGAGTCCGCACGGTGTACGCGCACCGACCATTTCGTGATGGCCTCGAACAGCCGGGTCGTGTCGACGTCCTGCGCCGCGCCCTTGTAAGCGATATTGGTGCCGGCCCGCGCCGCGATAATGATTACCGGCAGGGAGCCGACAAAAGCCTCGGCGATGCCTGAAACAAGATTCGTTGCGCCCGGACCTGCCGTCACCGTGCAAATGCCGGGCTCGCCCGTAAGCTGGGCGTACCCTGAAGCCATGCTTGCGGCGCACTGCTCATGACGCGCCAAGATGTGCTCCATAGTCGGCGACTTTAGCACCGCGTCGTAGACGTTGAGAATATGCCCGCCGGGAATGCCGAAGACCTTCGTAACGCCCTCGGCTTCGAGCACTTTGACGATCGCTTCGCCTGCAGTGATCTTTTCCATGATGAGGCCCTGATCTTTCGATTGGGCCGGCCTAGAGCCGGCCGCGGAGGCGACGGTCGATCGACAGCAGAAATATGCTGACGCCGCCGGCGAAAATCGTGAGAATGAGAGCGAGCGACGTAATAAGCGCCACGTTGTGAAGCCCGATCGCCGTCATCAGCATGAAGCCGAGGCCGCGCTGCGAAGCGAACATCTCGGCAAGAATGGTGCCGATGAGGGTCAGTGAAAATCCGATCCTAAGACCCGAAAATATCTCCGGCAGCGCCGCAGGTAGAAGAATATGGCGCGCCATCTGCAAGGGCTTGAGCTTACCCGCCCGCCCAACCTTGACGAAAACAGGTTTGATATTTGCAACGGCGCCAATGGTGAAGAGCGCAATTGGCATGATGCCATGGAGAGCTCCAAATGCGACCTTGGCGGACAGGCCAAGACCGAACAGGAGCAGCACAATTGGATAGAGCGTCACTTTTGGCACCGATGCGACGCCCATGAGAAGCGGTGTAAGCACCTCTCCGGAAAGTCGATGGAAGCCGAGCCAGACGCCAATTGTCAGCCCGAGCGCGATCGCAATAAGTAATGCGAGGGAGAACGCCTTGAAGGTCTCGCTCGCGCCTTCCCAGAATTGCTCTGTCGCCAGCAGCTTGCGGGTGAAATTGGCGGTCTCGATCGGCGAGGTGACAGCGGAGTCCCCACCGATCCAGTGCAAGCCTTGCCAGACGGCAACGATCACAACAAAGAGCACGCCATAGCGGAGCGCGGGGCGCGAGACGCTCATTTAAGCCCCCTACGCAGCAACAAGCGCCGCTCCCACGAAAACAGAAGCACGTTGATCGTGATCGCTGCAGCCATCACGAGTAGGATGAGCGGATACATCTTCGCGTTGTCGAAGTTGTTATACGAGAAGCTAATCTCGTAACCCATGCCGCCGCGAGACATGATGAATTCCGAGGCGATGACGCCAATCAATGAATAGGAAACCGCGAGCTTTGCGCCAGTGAGAACATAGGGCCAGGCGGAGGGAAGGGTGATCCGCCATACCGTTTCAAGACGCCTAAGCCGCTGCGCCTTCGCAAGCTTTCTCAGAACACGTGGAACGCGATCGAGGCCGTTCAGTGTGTTTACGATCACGGCGACGACGCTCATCAAGAAGCCGATCATGATCTGTGGTCCGTCGCCGAGCCCGAGGATCACGATGAACAGGGGATAGAAGGCAAGAACCGGGATCGCATAATAGATCGAGAACAGCGGATCGAGCGTCTCGCGAATGGCAGGGAAGCCGTGAATAACAAGCGCGAAAGCGACCCCAATGACCATGGCGCTGGCGAAAGCGATGAAGGCGTTGCTCAACGTTTGATAGATCGCTCCATTGAGCTCGCCGGACGCCAGCATCCGCCAGAGATCGCGCGCGATGAGGTGCGGCGCCTGCATTGTCATACGATCGATCTTGCCGGCCAGACAGAGCGCCTCCAGCAGCACGACGATCGCCGCCACAACCAGGACGCTGAGCAGGCGCGCTTTCACGGCTTTTGCACCGGTGTCGATTCCCGCCGCAGCGATTTCCAGAGTCGGGCGGTGATCGCCCCGAACTCGGGACGTTCAATCACGCTGCTGTCGCGGTCGCGCGCCCAGCCCGTTTCGATCAGGTCGATGAGCCGGCCTGGCCGCGATGACATCACGCCGATTCGATCAGCGAGCATTGTCGCTTCATCGAGCGCATGGGTGATCAGGAAAACGGTCGCGTTTGTCTGACGCCAAAGGCGCAGCACCTCTTCGCCCATGACAAGTCGTGTCTGCTGATCAAGCGCCGCAAATGGCTCGTCGAGCAGGATCAGACGGGGCTGCATGACGAGTGTGCGCGCGATGCACACGCGTTGACGCATCCCGCCTGACAGCTGAGCCGGATAACTCAGTGCGAAATCCTGCAAGCCAGTCAGCTCAAGCACCCATTCTAGACGGCGGCGCTGTTCGGCCTCGGGAATGTTCCGACCGATGAATCCGAAGGAAATGTTGTCGCGAACCGTCAGCCAGGGGAGGGAGGCGTCTTCCTGGAAAACGACCCCGATGCCGTCGGGAACCTGGCCCTTTATCGGCGCGCCCTCGAATGCGATGTCGCCGGCCGACGCTTCGGCAAGCCCGGCGATAATTTCAAACAAGGTGGATTTGCCGCAGCCGGAAGGCCCGACCACAGCGAAGAATTCGCCGCGACGGATATCGAGGTCGATCGGACCGAGGGCGTGGACGAGCGATCGACCATTCACCGCCGGGAAAACTTTTTCCACGCCAGCGAGACGGACATGAATGGAACTTTCGGGCGCGGTCACGACTGCGCGTTCCGCGACGAGGCGAGGCCTTGGCTGCAGCATCGGCTCACCCGCAATCCGTTTCCAATTTGAGCCATTTCGGCAGTCGTGCGATCGCCTGAAGGCCGTCCGATTGATCAAGCAATTGCGTGATCTTCGCCGGCGCGATCGTACCCTGTGAAAGGCGCTTGAGATCCGACAGTGCGCCCTTCGCCGCCGCCGCCGTCCTTGTCGTCACGAACTGCGGGTAAACCACCATGCCAAACCCCATCTCCCAGAGCTCGGACGGCGGTGGCATCAGGTGCAGCAGCCGCTCGGTGACGGTCGCAACCTGGATTGCGCCTTTGAGACGCGCGCCGATCCGCCGCAACTCCGCCGGGTCGTTCAGACCCGAAACAAAAATTCCGTCGGCGCCGGCTTTGAGATAAGCGTCGGCGCGGCGGATCGCGGCGTCGAACCCCTCGATCGGATGCGCGTCCGTGCGTGCAAGAATGAGGGTTTCGCGGTCGTCGCGCGTGGTTACGGCGACCTTCAGCTTCCGGACCATCTCCTCAGCGGGAACGACGCGTGTCGTCTTGCCTTCGCCAGGCCGCTTTGCGCGGATGTCTTGATCCTCGAAGATGATGCTGCCGACTCCAAGACGCTCATACGCCATGACTGTTCGCGCAACGCTCTTGACGTCGCCATAGCCGTCGTCGCCATCGACGCCGCAAGGCAGATCAGTCGCCTCGACCACATGGCGCGCCGCTTCGACCATGTCTGTCAGCGCCGCGAGGCCGATATCGGGCAGGCCGCGCTGCGATGCGAGTAATGCGAGGCCGCCAACCGCGATCGCCTTGAAGCCGGCATCCTCGATCAGACGCGCAGAGATGACGTCATGAGCGCCCGGCTTGATCAGCGGGCGTTCGGTTGCGAGCAGAGAGCGGAAAGAGGGACGCGCGCGCATCAGCCGGTCTCCCGCAAGCGTTCCGCGGTGAAGGCTGCGGTCGGATAGAGCCAAGGCCTCTCGATTTTCGCTCTGGCTTGAAAGTCATCTATCGCACTGCGTTGGCGTAGGATAATGTCGATCTCATCGAGTCCATCGAGCAGCGCATCACGACGGCTGGCGTCGAGCGCAAAGCGTCGCACACGCGACAGCGGGCCGTTTATCGTGAGGTCGCGAATGTCCACCTCGACCTGCGGCGCATTTGCTTCGACTAGATCACGAGCCAAACTCTCGACCTCGGCCTCTGGCAAAGTCACGGCGACAAGACCGTTCTTGAACGCGCTCTCATAGAAGATATCGCCAAAGCTCGGCGCGATGACGCATTGCACGCCATAGCGAAGCAGGCACCATACCGCGTGCTCGCGCGAGCTGCCGCAGCCGAAGTTTTTCCCGGTCACCAAAACCTTCGCGCTACGGAAGCGTTGATCATTCAGGACAAAGTCGGGATTTTCTTCACGCTCCCGAAGATATCGCCACGGCCCGAAAAGGCCGCCTGCGAGATCGGCATTCACCGATTGCAGAAGAATCGACGGGCTAATGATGTCGGTTGATATGTTGTCAACCAGCAGCGGCGCGGCTGTGCCGGAAATACGCTCGATCTTCTTCATGGGTGTGGTCTCATGAGGCGAGCTTCCGCAGATCCACGATGCGGCCTTTGAGCGCCGCGGCGGCGACCATGGCCGGGCTCGCGAGATGGGTGCGCGCCGCAGGACCTTGGCGGTTCTCGAAATTGCGGTTCGATGTCGAGATGCTGCGCTTGCCTGGCGGCACGACGTCCTCATTGGCGGCGACGCACATGGAGCAGCCGGCGCTACGCCATTCGAACCCAGATTCAGAGAAGATGCGATCGAGCCCTAACCCCTCGGCGGCGCGCTTCACCTGCATCGAGCCGGGAACAACAAGCGCACGCACGCCAGGCGCCACGCGCCGTCCGCGCACGATCTCGGCTGCCGCTTGCAGATCGCTGAGGCGGCTATTGGTGCATGAGCCAATGAACGCGATATCGATCGGGAGCCCTTCGATCGGTCGGCCAGGCTCAAGTTCCATATACTCCAGAGCTTTGCGGACTGTGGCGCTGGTTTCAGGATGCGGCGGCGCGGACGGGTCCGGAATACGTTCGTCAACGCCGATCACGCTTTGTGGAGATGTTCCCCATGAGACCTGTGGCGCGAGCGCGGAGCAGTCGATCTCGAACTCGTCATCGAACTGGGCGTCAGAATCGGAACGAAGCTCGCGCCAGGAAGCGAGCGCGGCGTCCCAGTCTTTGCCACGTGGGCGGAAAGGACGCTCAGCAAGATAGGAAATCGTTGTGTCGTCAGGAGCGACGAAGCCGGAGCGCGCACCGAATTCAATCGACATGTTGCAGATGGTCATGCGCCCTTCGACGCCAAGGCCGCGGATTACCGAACCCGCATATTCGATCGCGTATCCGGTTCCGGCGGCGACGCCGTAGCGGCGGATAAGCGCAAGGATGAGATCTTTGGCGTAGATTCCCTCCGACACCCGCCCCGAAAAATTGACGCGCAATGCTTTCGGCTTGCGCACGATCAGCGCCTGCGTCGCCAGCACCTGCTGCACTTCGGTCGTGCCGATGCCCCAGGCGTAAGCGCCGACGCCGCCACAGGTGGCGGTGTGACTGTCGCCGCAAACGAGCGTCGCGCCCGGGAGCGCGATGCCAAGCTCCGGCGCCACCACATGCGCAATGCCCTGCCGCGGATCGTCGAGATCAAACAGGGGAATGCCGGCCTCCGCGCAATTTTGCTGCAGCAGCGACACGCGCTCGCGTCCCGGCGGAAATGTGTCGGCGTTGCGCCCTGGAATTGTCGAGACGATATGATCCGTGACGGCGAAAGTGAGGTCGGGACTGTGTACAGTTCGCGCCGCCTTCCGCAATCCCGCGAACGCCTCTGCGCTGGTGCCTTCATGCACGACATGCCGATCGATATGAATCAGAGCGCGCGAATCGCCGAAGTCGCTGACAACATGCGCGCTCCACATTTTCTCAAATAGCGTACGCTGCATCGCGCCTGCGCCCAATCTTGTTCGTTTCCTAAAGCCGTCATTTCGCGGCTTTTTCTGGAGATCATTTCAACGAAGGCCGGATGTCTGCGCAACACACAAAATAAGCATGGCGCGGAAGACCAAAACTCATGCAGGGGGATACTGTCCCATCGTCGCGGACTCCGCGACGAACCAATCCTTGAATTCCATCAATCCAGGAAGATTCGATTTCGACTTGAGCCACGCAAGACCGTAGGTTTCATTTGTTCTGACCACGGGTTCAAAAGGCGCGATCAGTCGGCGGTTCATGAACTCACCCTGCACCACGTTGGCATGCGCGATGCCGATGCCCAATCCGTCGATTGCGGCCTGATAAACGAGCGCCGAATTCTCAAATTTCAGACCCTGGTTCGGGTCGACGCCGCGAACGCCAGCGTGATCCAGCCAGAGTTGCCAGTCTTCGATCCTGTTCTGCGAGCAGAGCAGAAGCATCCCGCGAATTTTTTCCGGATCGACGTTGGACTCCCCGTTGACAAGATGCGGGCTGCAAACCGGTTGTAGTTCAACGTCGAAAAGCGGGTGATACTCTACTGCGGAGCTTGCGAGCCTGCCGCGATAGTTGGCGATATCGAGATCGCCATTATCGAGATCGGGATGGCTCGTTGTCGTGATATAGAGCTCGATGTCGGGATGGGCTGTGCGGAAGCGGGCAAGTCGCGGCATCAGCCAGTAAGCGGCGATGCTCGGGAAGATGCCAACTCGAAGACTGTTGCGCCGCCGCGTTTCGCGCACCGTCGTGGTCGTGCGCTGGATGCGATCAAAAGCGATCTGGATTTCTTTTGCGTAAAGCGCGCCGGCGGGCGTGAGCTTTACCTCACGCGGGCAGCGATCAAAAAGCTGGACGCCGAGATAGTCTTCGAGATGGGCGATATGCCGGCTGATTGCGCCCTGCGAGACGTAAAGCTCTTTCGCCGCGAGCGTGAAACTGCCTACACGGCTCGCCACTTCGAAAGCCCGCAGCGCATTCAATGGCGGCATTCGAGAAGCCATAGCGCTTGCGCCTCTTTTTGCGACGTCTGGAGCGGCCCGTCTTTCAGCTTTATGGCGCCGGCGCTTTCAGAGCGTCAGGCAGGTAACTGTAATCGATATACTGCGTCGGGTCGATCACCTGATCCATAGCGCCGATCTCCTTCTGAAACGCCATGATCCGCTTCATTCCGCCGAGATGAATCCGTCCATCGCCGAAGTAGGGCACGCCGTTTGGTTTGATTGCGAGAACATTCTGCAGCGATATCTTGACGCTCTCCTCAGGCAGGTTTGCATGCTTTGCGATGATCGGGATCGCTTCATCCGGATGTGTCGCAATAAACTCGATGCCCCGGCGTCTGGCCCGAATGATAGCCCGGATCACATCGCCTTTGGTTTCCGCTGCAGCGGGAGTTGTGACGCCCACCGTGTTATCCATGATGGGAAGCACATCAATTCCGCGCGCCAGGATCCGGTATTTTTTCACGTTCTGCGCCAGCAGCGGCTCGGGGATCGGCGTCGTGTCGACAGCGCCGATGTCGAGCGCGGCGAGGCCTTCGCCAAATCCGCCGGTTCGCACTAGTTCAGCTTCGTTCGGCTTCAGACCCGCCGCCTGGATCACAAATGCGGATAGTCCTTGCGAGACGGATTTCGGATTGGTGTAGCCAATCTTCTTGCCCTTCAGGTCGGCCAGCGTCTTGATCGGCGAATCCGGTTTCACCACCCAGGCGATATCGGCGACCGAGGTGATATTGTCGCTGATGATCTTGAGATTGGCGCCCTGGAGATTCGCCTGGATGGCGATCGCCGGCCCCACTTCTCCGTAGGGCACGTTCGCCGCAAGAATGTTGCGGATCGTCGTTCCGCCACCGGCGGATGTGAGGATGCCCGTGATATCGGCGCCTTCCTCCTTGAAAAAGCCTTTCGCTAGCGCGACCGCGTACGGCCAGCCGCCGACCGTGACGCCATAGTTGGTCACAACGATCTGATCGGCGCGGCAGGCCTGAGCCGAGCCGAAAAGCCCAGCCGCAACAACGACCGCCGCCAGCGTGCGCTTCGCTCCCATGACGTCCATCCCTTTGGCTGCCGCACTAGGAGCGGCTTGAGCCCAGCTTAGCGCCGGGATCGGCTGACCGTCACACAGAAAAATGTCACGCGAAGCATGAGGTCAGGTCATTGAAGAGCGCCGCATCCATGGCCGCGGATCATGCCCACAATGAGAATTTCAGATTTGTCGGCCCTGGAGACCACCGCTACCGTCCGAAGCCAAGAACAGCATTGGGGAGTAAACGCAGATGGGGAACGGCGAGGGCAGGTCGCCTACGGATGCGTTTGGTTTTGGCCAGCCCGTCGGCGCCGTGGTGCAGTATGCCTATACCGTGCCGGATATCGCCAGCGGGATGAAGCTGTACTCAAAGCTGCTTGGCGTAGGCCCCTGGTTTGTCACCGGACCTTTTAGACCCAGGGAGGCGCGCTATCGTGGCTCCTCAACAGAGATCGAGCTGACGCTTGCGATCGGGTTTGCGGGAAGGGTGATGGTGGAGTTGGTCCGCCAGCATGATGACGGGCCGTCAGTCTATCGCGAGTTCGTGGAGCGCCGCGGTCATGGCTTCCATCATTGGGCGATCGGGTCAAAGGCGTTCGACGCCGACGTGGCGCGCTACTGTTCCGATGGCTATGAGATTGCCTTCGCCGACCGCGCGCCCCGCGGCAACCGCGTTGTGTATGTCGACACCTCTCGAGACCTCCCCGGCATGCTCGAAATCATCGAAATGACCGATGTGCTCGAGACGCGGTACGAAATGATGTACGCCGCTGCCTGTGGCTGGGATGGCAGCGACCCAATCCGCTCCTGATCGGCGAACGCGATGAGCCTCTCGCCCAAGCCGCGGCTGTTGCTCGCGGTTCCGCTGCCAGATGATCTCACAGCTCAACTTGAGAGCCGTTGCGAAGTCGTTGTCGCACCCTCGGGGCATTTCCCGCCTCCGGATCAGCTTGGGGCGCTGCTGCCGACCGTGTCCGGTGTTGCAACAACGGCGTATTGCAAGTTTAACGCGGATCTCATCAGTCGCTGTCCCGATCTGCGCGTGATCGCCGCCTGCGGGGTTGGCCTCGACCATATCGACGTGCCCTGTGCGACCCGCCGCGGCGTCCTCGTTTGCAATACGCCGGGCCTGCAGAACTCGACCGTCGCGGAAATGGCGCTGGCGCTCATTTTTGCGCTGGCGCGTAATCTTCCTGCGAATGACGCTTTCGTGCGCGCCGGAACATGGCGCCAACACCAGGTCGGGCTTGCCATCGATATCAGAGGCAAGCGACTCGGTCTTCTCGGGCTTGGCGGTATCGGCGGCTATCTCGCAACGGCAGCCCAGGCGCTCGGCCTGACGGTCGTTTATCACAAGCGCAGTCGCGACCTTGCGGCTGAGGCGAGAGGGATCGCCTATGTCGAACGAGACGCACTGTTTCGCGGCTCCGACTTCGTCAGTCTCCATTTGCCTCTGAATGCCGAGACGCGCGGCTCTGTCGGCCGTCGCGAATTCGCGCTGATGAAGCCCGGCGGCTTTCTGATCAATACCGCGCGGGGGTCTATTGTTGACGAACCGGCGCTGATCGAAGTCTTGACCAGCGGCCATCTCGCAGGCGCAGGTCTCGACGTGATGGACGCAGAGCCGATTGGAGCCGATAATCCGCTCTGCTCCACGCCAAACATCATCTTGCAGCCGCATGCCGGCGGCGCGACCCGCGAGACCAGACGCCGTATGGAAGAACTCACGGTCCGCAATACGCTCGCGGCGCTTGAAGGCCGGATGCCTGACATCGTTGTTAATCCCGAAGCCTTTCAGGCGCGGCAAGCGTGAACTGAAGCGTCCGGTCTTGAGCCACAGGCTCCTAGGGCGCCGTCGGCGGCAAAGGAATTGCCTGCGCCTGATCGGCTATATCTCACCATGCCACTTTGGATCGGACAGGCAGGCGCGCAATGAATCTCGGCATCGCAGGCAAATCAGTCTTTATCACGGGTGGTTCAAAGGGGATCGGCTTCGCCTGCGCCGGGCGCTTCCTCATGGAAGGCGCGAAAGTCGCTATTGCATCACGATCTCAATCAAACCTCGACGCGGCGCTTGAACGTCTCTCCGGCGCATTTGGCGTCGCCGCGGACCTCGTCGAGGCTGACCAGGCGACCCACGCGATCGAAGCGGCCGAACAGGCCATCGGTCCGCTCTCGATTCTGGTCAATTCCGCCGGCGCCGCCGTTCGCACGCCTCCCGATGAACTCACGCCGGCCGCTTGGCGCAAAGCGTTCGATGCAAAATTCTTCTCCTACATCAATGTTATTGATCCCGTGGTGAAGCGCATGGCGGCGCGTGGGACAGGCGTCATCATCAATATTATTGGCAATGGCGGGAAAGCGCCGTCGCCCACGCATCTCGCTGGCGGCTCGGCGAATGCGGCCTTGATGCTCGCAACAGCTGGGTTAGGGGCGGCCTACGCTCCCCAAGGCGTTCGCGTGGTTGGCATCAATCCGGGCCTGACGGAAACAGATCGCGTTACACAAGGATTGCGCGCCGAAGCGAAATTGGCGCAGATCGACGAGGTTTCAATGAGAGAAGTCGCTTACAAGCGCATTCCTTTGGGGCGAGCAGCTGATCCTTATGAAATCGCGGATATGGCCCTATTTCTGTCGTCGGAGCGGGCTGCGTACGTCACGGCCGTGACGATTACAATGGATGGCGCGCAGTCGCCGAGCATCATGTGAAAGACGACCGATTTCGGCCTCGAAAGTCCTGTTTGTGGAGCAAGATCAGATTTTAACAATGACGCTGTGGACCGCCCTTGTTGAAAGCTGTTGGCGTAATTGAAACGCTGCGACGCGCTGGAGAGTGAAAGATTGGCCGGGAGATTCGTGACGGATTTAGGCCGAGAGAGTGGCTACCGGCCGATCCGTCGCGGAGAAGCAGATATGGCTGCCCAACAGAAGATTGGGCTGAGTGCATCACGTGATATCCCCTTCAACAAGTTGATGCTCAGCCAGGCGAATGTGCGGCGGGTGAAAGCCGGCATATCGATCGAGCAACTGGCGGAGAGTATTGCGCAGCGGACGTTGCTGCAGGGCCTGAGCGTCCGGCCGGTGCTGGATGGGGACGGGAAAGAGACCGGCATGTTCGAAGTTCCGGCTGGAGGCCGGCGCTATCGGGCGCTGGAGCTGCTGGTGAAGCAGAAGCGAATGGCGAAGACGCAGGGCCGCAGTCTCTATGTCAGACTGCGCGGGCCTGATCACGGCAAAGGCGCGGCCGGTAAATGGACGGACGCAGCGACCGGCCAGCACGGCGATCTCCTTGATCTGATCGGGCTCAGCCAGCGCCACGCGAGTCTTCGCGACACGTTGAACGAAGCGCGCTTGTTTCTGCGCCTGCCAAAAGCTGAACGGATCGATGATCAAAACGGAGAATGGAGCGGTGATCGAGAGACAACCGCAGCCGCACGCCGCCTGTTCTCCATGTCGCGGCCGGTCAGAGGCACGATCGCTGAAGTCTATCTCGGTGAGCGCGGCGTCGACCTCCGGAGCATTGGCGTTGACGCCAAGACATTGCGTTTCCACCCCTGCTGCCGCTATCGCGATCATCGCCGGGCGCGAACCCAGGAACTCCCTGCGCTGATCGCCGCTGTCACCAACGACGCCGGCGAAATCACCGGCGTGCATCGCACCTGGCTCGATCCATCGGGCAAAGCGAAGGCGCAGGTCGCTTCGCCGCGTCGGCCCATGGGCGCGATCCTCGGTCACGGCGTGCGCCTGGGCTGGCCGAATGCTCGTGCCTCCATCGACATGATCATCGCCGGCGAAGGCCTTGAGACTATGCTGTCGCTACGTACTGCGATGCCCGCGACGCCGATGATCGCGGCGACCTCAGCCAATCACCTCGCGGCGCTCCTGCTTCCTGCTTCATTGACTCGTCTCTACGTTGCGCTCGATCAGGATGCGGCCGGTCGACGCGCGGCGCAGCGATTGGGCGATCGCGCGCGCAGTCGAGGGATCGAGGTTCTGACGCTGCAGCCTGCGCTCGGCGATTTCAACGAAGATCTCCGGCGCTTTGGCGTCGACGCGCTCGTCCGGACCTTGCGCGCGCAACTCGTTCCTGCCGACGCGACCCGACTCCTGTCCGCAGGGCACGCCGTCAGCGAATGAGCCGGGCGCGGCTGCTGCCGATCATCCGGATCGATCGCGGATTGTTTTCCGCTGGCGAGGGGCCGCGCCGCGGCCTTGAGAGGCGGCGATGAAGCGGCGGACGGCCCGGTCTCCGCAACGGCTGCGGTCAGGTTTCTTCCCCGCGCTGGCTGATCGCCAGCGCTCCTCGCGCAGCAACAAACCTGTCCTTCGCCGTCCTCCGCTGCGCTCCGGCCGTTTCGCTTTGCTCGCCGATGCGGATCCGGCCCGTCCGCCGCAGAGAATCGCCGCAAAGGCCGCGAACGGCGCGGCCGCCACCAGCGGAGACCATCATGAACTTCGATCCAGACGACGGCTATGAGGCGCGTCACGCCTCATCTCCGACCGAACGCGTCATTAGCGAATTACAGCTCCACGGCCATCGCCCGCATCCCGACGAGCCCGATACGCGGTCGCTTCCGGACGAACTCGCAATCAACGGCACTCTCGCTGATATTTTCGACGCTCTCATCGCAACGCTTGTCGATACACGGCTTGAACCCGATCTCGACGATTTGCTCTGGTCATCCGTCAATCTTTTCCACCGCGCCGTCGATCGCATCCAGCGACTGCTCGATCGCAACGAAGACGCCCAAAAGCGCAGCCAGCAGGAACAGGACGGTTCGGAAATTCGCTCGGTCGAACTCGAACGCCTCATTGCGGAGGGCCAAAGCCTGATCGAGCGCCGCGACGGGATGGAGCTGTTTCGCGACCACGCCGCCGAGTTGTTCGAGGCCCATACCGGCTCATCCTGGCGGCCGCGCTCCGGCTCGCTCGTCAATCATCGTCTGCTCACCGCGGCGATGATCGACTCCAGAGATTTCCTCGCCGCCCGCCGTCGCATCGAGAACGATCCGCTGCTTCCGGCTGGGCCCCGGATCGCTTTCTCCGGAGGCATGGAGTGCAACGATGTCAAGCGCATCTGGGACGCGCTCGACAAGGTTCGCGCCAAGCATCCTGACATGGTGCTCTTACACGGCGGCTCGCCCAAAGGCGCGGAGCGCATCGCGGCCTGCTGGGCTGATCATCACAAGGTGACGCAGGTCGCCTTTAAGCCGGACTGGACCCGTCACGCCAAGGCTGCGCCATTCAGGCGCAACGATCAGCTGCTTGAGACCATGCCGATCGGCGTCATCGTCTTCCCCGGCTCCGGGATCACAGAAAATCTCGCCGACAAGGCGCGCAAGCTCGGTATCCCCGTCTGGAGATTCGGGTGAGGGGGAGAAAACGCTCCTCACTTGACGCGTCATCGAACCGTCTCCTAGGACTCGCATGCGCCGGCGCGTTATTGCATGCGGTTTGGCGACAAGAATCCATCGGCGCGAGGAAAACTTGAAGAAATTCCGCGCCAACGGAATCCACAAGCTGCCCTGGGTCAACGGACGCGTGATCCGCTTTGTGCTTGATAACGCCGGGCCAAGATTTGTCGCCGCGGATGTCTGTCGCGCGATCGGCTACAGATTGAACGCCGCCGGCGCGCCGAATACGACCGTGGCTCTTGCAACGATCGATTCCACGGAGAAGGAACTCGCCGAACTGGAGGTTGATCCATCGCTGGTTCACCACCCCTATGTTCGATTCATGCTGATTTCCCCGATCGCTCTGATTCAGATCGTCGCGATGGCGCGCGAAAATGATCCCGGGCCCGTCGCCGAGGACCCGGCGATGCGCTTGTGGCTGTCGTCTGTTATCGCGAAACACGCCGAAGCGTCCGCGTGATAGCGACAGACGGTGGGTACTTGCGGAAGGTTTGTGAACTGACGCCGTCAAAAGTTTCAACATGCCTGCATGGCGGTCGGCGAGCGCGATGAACATAACGCCATCCGTCGATCGCATTGCTGAACATCATTGCGCCCGAGTGCCGAAAGGCCGTCGCTCTCGACAGATGCGTGTTGTGTCCGCATAGTTCGCTCATGCCGATGGTGAGTCTCGATCTTGATCACGTTCACATCACGGTCTCCGATCGCGAGGCGTCCGCGGACTGGTACGAGCGCGTGCTGGGTTTGCGGCGCGACGCCCGCGTTCCCCATTGGGCGTCCGATCCGACGCAACCGCTGTTTATCGGCAGCGGTCGGTCGCGATCCTGCATCGCGCTTTTTCAGCGGCGGCCCGATGATCCGCCCCGCGCCGGCGATCATACGGTGGGGTTCGCCGTTTCAGGCGCCGATTTCCTCGCATTCGCCGCACGGCTCGACGCCCTCTCTCTGACTCATCGCGACGGAGAGCCGTTGACGCGCGCCAACACCGTTGATCATGGCGCGGCCTGGTCGTTCCATTTTCTCGATCCCGACGGGAATCGGATCGAACTCACCAGCTACGATCACGAGATGATAGCCGCCGCACTGACGGCATAGGACTTGCGTCGCGACTTCGCGCAGGAGAGTCGGTGATGACGGTTCGGATGGCGGAGATGACGTGGTGCGACTATGCGCGACGGGTGGATGAAGGCCAGCCGGTGCTTCTGCCTGTGGGGTCCATCGAACAGCATGGCTTTCACATGCCGCTGTCGGTCGACGTTATCATTCCGCTGGCGCTGGCGAGCGAGGTTGCGCGGCGCGTCGGCGCGATCGTCGCGGAACCTTTCGCCTACGGCTATAAATCGCAACCGCGCTCCGGCGGCGGCCAGTCGTTTCGCGGCACGACGAGCCTCGACGGCGCCACTTTGACGGCGCTCATGCGTGATCTGCTGCGCGAGTTCGCGCGTCACGGCGTGCGGCGCGTCGCGCTGATCGACGGTCATTTCGAGAATGCGATGTTCCTGATCGAGGGCGTCGATCTGGCGCTGCGCGATCTCGCCGCGCAGGGCGTTCACGACATGAAGGTCGCGCGCATCGATTATTGGGAGTTCATTACGCTGGAAGCGCAGGCGGCGACGTTCGACGAGGGTTTTCCGGGCTGGGCGCTCGAACACGCCTCGATCATGGAGACCTCGATGATGCTGCATTTGCGGCCCGATCTCGTCGATCTGTCACAAGTCGTCGAGGACGGGCCCGCGAAACTCGCGCTGTGGGATGCGTATCCGCTTCCCGACGGAACTGTGCCTTCGTCGGGCGTGCTGTCGACGACGCGCGGCGCAACAGCGGCGAAGGGCCGGATGCTCTTCGACGTCTACACCGCCGGCGTTGAACGGGCGGTCCGCGAAAGCTTCGCGCTATGAGACGCTGAAGGCGCGGATCACGGCTGGATCGACGCTCGTCGGCCGGCCGGGAAGCATCAGCGCCGACTGCGTCGGCTCGGAGCGGGCGATGACGTTGCCGCGTCGCACGACGGCAAGGCGCGGCGGCCGCAGCCGGATCGCCTCGAAGCCATCCGCCGCCTGCAGAACGACGCAGTCTGCCGGTTTGCCGATTTCGATTCCGTAATCCCCGAGACCGAGAATCTTCGCTGGCAGCGTCGTGACGAGGTCGAGGCAGTCACGCATGCCTCGATGGCTCGACAGATGCGCTGCATGCACCGTCATGGAAGCGACGTCGAGCATATCGGCGCGCCCCAGCGGATACCAGGGGTCGAGCACGCTGTCGTGTCCCGTCGCAACCGTGCATCCGGCCGCCATCAGCTCTGGAATGCGCGCCAGGCCGCGGCGCTTCGGATAACTATCGAAGCGACCCTGCAGAAACATGTTGGCCAACGGATTGGTCACCACCTGCAGATCCGCCTTCGCCATCATCGTGATCAGGCGCGCAGCGTAGAAATTGTCCATCGAATGCATTGAGGTGAGATGCGAGCCGACGGCGCGGCCGCCGAGCCCCAATCGTTTCGTCTCGTAGGCCAGCGTCTCGACGCAGCGGGAATTGGGATCGTCGTTCTCGTCGCAATGGAGATCGATCATCAGGCCGCGATCGGCGGCCAGCCTCGCAAGGCGGCGCACGGATTCATGGCCGAGTTCCGCTGTCGGTTCGAGATGGGGAATACCGCCGACCACCTCGACGCCCTTGTCGAGCGCGCGGGCGATGTTGTCAGGCGTCTCGGGCGCCGAGAAATAACCCATTTGCGGAAACGCGACGAGCTGGAGATCGAGGTAGGGCGCGACCTCCTTCTTTACGTCGAGCAGCACGTCGACGGCGACGAGCCGCTTGTCGGTCACGTCGACATGGCTGCGGATGGCCAGCAAGCCCTGGCTGACGGCAAGATCGCAATAGGCGAGGGCGCGGCGGCGGAAATCTTCGGCGGGGATGGCGTCGCGGATGTCGTTCCAGATCGCGATGCCTTCGGCGAGCGTGCCGGAAACATTGAAGCGGCCCTGGAAGCCGAGCGCGAGCGTCGCATCGAGATGGAAATGCGCGTCGACGAAGGGCGGGCTGACGAACCGGCCGGTCGCGTCGATTGTTTCGCGCGCCTCACCCTGGATCGCCGGCGCGATTTCGACAAAGCGACCATCCTTGATCGCAAGGTCGATTCCGACGCGGCCGTCGGCCAGCGTCGCGCCGCGGATAAGAAGATCGAACGCCATGGATCAGGCCCTAGCCCAGGCTTCGAGCACCGCGGCGTCCTTGAGCTGTTGCGACGGCATGCGTCTTTCAGCGAGCGTAGAACCGGATTCGGCGCGCAGCGCAGGAATGTCGATCGTCGGCATCCTCGCGGCGAGCGCCGGGCCCGACTGATCGAGCGAAGCGGCGTAATAGAGCTTGCGGACGCCAACCAGCGTCATCGTCGCAACGCAGAGCGAGCAGGGTTCGCAGGATGTGTAGAGATCGCAATCATCAAGACGCAGCGTCTTCAGGTTGCGGCAGGCGTCTCTGATCGCCTCAACCTCGCCATGCGAAGTCGGATCATAATGGGCGACGGAATGGTTGAGTCCTTCGCCAACGATTTTTACGTCGCGCACGACGACGCAGCCGAACGGCGCGGTTCCCGGCTTTTGCAGAGACTCGCGCGACAAGGCGATGGCGCGGTCCATGAAGGCGTCGATGTCAGTCATGGCTCCTCCTATTCGAGAGCGGCGACTTCGCGGGCGACGGCTGCGACGCCGGCGTTGCGCGCGCGGACGCGGGGCAGAATGTCTCGCGCGGCTTTGACGATTGCAGCTTCGTCGATCGTCACGGCGCGTCCGTCCTCGACGAGCACGCGGCCATCGACGATGACGGTGCGCACGCCGCCGCCGCGTTCGCCGAAGACAAGCTGCTGCGCGGGATCGTTGAGCGGCGTCCACCAGGTCTCTGAGAGATCGTAGAGGACGAGATCGGCCTTGGCGCCGACCTCGATTGTTCCGAGATCGGCCTCCATCATCGCGGCCGCGCCGCCCGTCGTGCCCATGGCGAGCGCCTGTTCGACCGTGATCCAGCGGGCGCGATCGGGCTCCTGCGGCCGGTGCAGGATCGCGGCGAGCGTCATGGCGTCATGCATGATCGCGTTGTCGTTGGTGCTGACTCCGTCGGCGCCAAGCGCGCAAGTCACGTCCGCCGCGACGAATTTCGGGATCGGCGGCACGCCTGATCCGATCTTGAGATTGCTCTCGGGATTGAAGACGGCGACGGCGCCCTTTTCCGCCATCAGCGCAATCTCGGAATCGGAAAGCCAGTTGCAGTGGGCGTTGCTCCAGCGCCGAGAGAAAGCGCCGATCGCCGCCATATGCTCGACCATCGAGCGGCCGTACTTCGCCCGCGCAAGTTCGGCCTGGGTGCGCGTCTCAAGGAGATGGCAGTGAACGCCGGAGTCACGCTCCTGCGCGATCTTTTCGCATGCGACGAGGAGCGCGTCAGAGCAACGCATCGGATTGGAAGGCGCAGGAAAGATGCGAATGCGGCCAGCCCTTCGATCGAAGCGCGCCATCGCCTCGCGCACCACGCCGAGGCTCTCATCGAGCGGGCGCGGAGCCAGTGAATTGCCGGTCTTCAGCGCCGTCTTCAGACTCTCCGTCATTCGTTCGGGCGGCGGCAGGATGTCGGAATATTCGCCGTCGAAAATGCGCAGCGCGACGACGGCGCGCATGCCGCAATCCTCGAAGGCGCGCACGACGGTAGCGACATCGTCGATGGAAAACCACTGTTCGGGAAAATGATCGATCACCGACGTCGCGCCGGTCTTCAGCATCTGCAGGCAGCCGATTGTCGCCGAGACGTAGATTTCCTCCTGCGAGCGATTGGCGGTGTCGACCTGGTTCTCCCACATGAACACCTTGTGATTCATGCGGTCGGCGGTGCCGTGAGAAAGCTGCATGGGCGAATGCCAGTGCGCGTTGACAAGGCCTGGCGCGACGAGCCGTCCACGTCCTGAAATGACCGACGCGCCGGAAGGGGCGGCGAGTCCCCGGCCGATTGCGGCGATTCTGCCTTTCTCGATCAGAATGTCTTCCGAGGTGGTTGCGCCGGCTTTGGTGAGCACGCAGTCGGCGTCGCGGATCAACAGCGGCGCGTGGATCATCGGTCCTCCCGGAGGCTCGAGAAATCGACGACTGCAAGAGGCGAGCCACGCCGTTCCGAGGGTTTTTCACGCTCGTGACGGTCGCTGCGCCATGTTTCTGTTCAGGAATGATTATTTCTTAATCAGAAATATCGACTCTTGGGCACCAGTGCCTGCAGACCCTGCCGCCATCAGCAAGCATAAGAAATAATTGGTCTTTCAGGCCGAGGCGCGGGTGGTGAGGGAGCTTCCGATCTTTGGCACGCGCCTTGCGATCTCCTTGCGGCAGCGCCGCGAACGGCGGTCCAGGGAGCGTTCGGCATGGCCCAGAGTTGCGCGATCACGGCCCTCTTCCACGTCCTTGTGAAAACCAACGACCTTCCGCTCACGCTCGCCTTCTACAAGGGCGTGCTGGGCCTGCGCGAAGCGCCGCGTCCAGCCATGGGCAACAGGGGCGCGTGGCTCGCCTGCGGCACGCCGGTCGGCGAGCAGATCATTCATATCTGGGCGGAAGGGGCCGGCATGGGCCCGACTGGCATCACGCCGCTTGGCACCGCCGCCATCGATCATGTCTCCTTCGTCGCCGTTGGCCACGCTGAATACCGCGACCGCTTTCGTCGTTACGGTCTGCCGTGGCGCGAATTCGTCATCCCGGGCACGACGCTTTTTCAGATGTTCGTCTATGACCCGAGCGGCGTGCAGATCGAACTCACCTTCGACATGAACAACGAACCGGGCTTCGACGTGAACGTGCCGGCCGAGCATCGCTACGCGCCGGGCGAAGTCTTCTTCGATCCTGAAACCTATCCGCCGCTCACGAAACTCATCGCCGCCTGACGAGGCTACTCCGCCGCCGAGAACAGAGGGGAAAACCGATGGTCGACACGTCAAAGCCTATCCATCCAAAATCCGCCGCCGCGCCCCGCCGCGGCTTGTCGCGTCGCTCCGCGCTGGCTGGCGGCGCAGCGATCGTCGGTTGGACCAATCTGACGATCATCAACAAGGCGCGCGCCGCCGGGCCGCTGCGCATCCTGTCCTGGCCTGGTTATGACGAAAAGCCGGTGGTCGGAGAATTCGAGGAGGCCAACAAGGTCAAGGTCGAGTTCAAGAACTACATCGGCGGCGAACAGATGCTGCAATATTTCGCGCAGGCGCCGAAGGGCACCTTCGACGCGATCATCAGCGACGCTGAATACATCCAGAAATTCGTCGCACAGGGCGTTCTGGAGCCGATGAATCCGGGCGACTTCAAAAATCTCGCCGAATACCATCCAAAATATCGCGATTTTCCATTGCTTCGCGCGCCCGAGGGCAAGACCTGGGGCATCGCGACGCGCTTTTCCTGCTATGGCATCTCCTACAACAAGAAATACGTCTCTGAAGCTGACGTTGAAAGTTGGCATGGCCTGCTCGCGCCGAAGTTCAAGGGCAAGCTCGTGATGTTCGACTGGTATCTGCCGAACATGAGCAACGCCAGTCTCGCGGTGATGCCGAACGCTGAACGGCCTTATGACATCAGCGAAGCGCAGCTTGGCGATGTGAAGGCATGGTTGATGAAGCTGCGTCCGCAGATTCGCTCCTTCGCCGAACAGAATCAGGGCCTCGTCAGCGCTCTCGCCAACGAGGACGCCATCGCTACGCCCTATGGCGACATGGATATCGAGATGACCGTCGCCGGCTACGACAATTTTGTCTCGACGATTCCGAAGGAAGGCTCGATCCGCTGGAGCGAAGCCGCCTGCCTCTGCAAGGATTCCGGCAACAAGGAGCTCGCGCTCAAGTGGATCGACTACATGAGCGGCGCGAAGGTGCAGTCGAACCTTGTCTACACCAAGGGATTCAAGGCGCGCGCTCCCAACATGAAGGTGGTGAATTTCTGGAACGCCGAGCAGACCAAGCTCATGAGCTACGTTCCGGACCCGAAGAATCCAGGCAAGATGCTGGTCGAGACGATGATCGAGAAAAGCTCGCCGCGCGGCCTGCCAGTGCAGCAGCCTGACTCAGCGTGGATCGCCATCTACAACGCCTTCAAGTCGCAGGCGTGAGCGACGGCGCGGAATTCAAGACACGCCCGGCCCTTGCGCTCGAGTCCGTGCGCAAGGCGTTCGGTCGCCATGTGGTTCTCGAAGGCGCGAGCTTTACGGTCGCGCCGGGAGAATTCGTGGCGATCATGGGACCTTCGGGCTGCGGGAAAACAACGCTGTTGCGCATTGTCGCCGGACTTGAGACCCCTGACGAGGGTTTCATTCGCGTCGCCGACCGCTATGTCGATGATCAGCCTATTCATGCGCGCGGCGTGCGGCTGGTCTGGCAAAATTACGCCCTGTTTCCGCATCTGGATGTTCGACGCAACATCGCTTTCGGCCTGACGTTGCGTCGACACGACAAGGCTGCGGTGAAGGCGAAGGTCGACGAAGTGGCGGCGCTCGTCGACGTTTCCGATCTTCTGTCGCGCCGCATCGATGCGCTCAGCGGCGGCCAGAAGCAACGCGTCGCCATCGCGCGGGCGCTCGCTACCGATCCCGAGATATTGCTGCTCGACGAGCCGCTCAGCGCGCTCGATGCGCATCTGCGGTCGCGCGTGCAGAGCGAATTGAAGCGCTTGCAGCGCCGCCTCGGCATTTCCTTTCTTTATGTGACGCATAACCAGAGCGAGGCCTTCTCGATGGCCGATCGCGTCGTCGTGATGAATCGCGGCCGCGTTGAACAGATCGGCGCGCCGCAGGATATATTCATGGCGCCGCAAACGAGGTTCGTGGCCGAATTCGTCGGTATGAACAATGTTGTCGATGGCGTTTGTCGCGGTGTCGAGAACGGGCTCGCGATCATCGAAGCCGGTTGCGGCCGCGTTCTGGCGGCGCTGCCGCCGGGCGTCGCGGCGCCAACAGCAGGCGCGCCCGCAACGCTTGTCGTTCAGGCCGGAAAAATCCGTCGCCGGTCATCAGGAGGCGTGCGCGAGAACCGCATCGCGGCGACCCTGAAGGAGCGAGAATTCGTCGGCTCGCAAGTTGTCTACACGCTCGCCGCCGCGGACGACGGCGAATGGCGCGTCGTCGTGCAGGAGCCGTTTGGCGCGCTGGAGGCTCCCGTTGAGTCCGTCGTCGATCTTTGGTTCGCGCCGGAAGACGCCTACATCCTGCCAGACCCGACCTCGGCGCCCCACGCTGCCGGCGAAGCCGTGATCGCCGCGCCGGATCTCGCCGCATGAGCGCCGTAGCGCTTGGCGCCGCTGCGCCGCCTGCCGGCCGTCGCCGCAGCGGCGGAGGGCTGGTGTATATTGTCGCGATTGGCCTGCCGGCCGCCTTCTTCGTCGCGTTCTTTCTCGGCCCGCTTCTCTATCTCGTGCTGCTCGGTTTCTGGCGGGTCGAGAATTTTTCGATCGTGACGAGTTTCAGCTTCGGCAATTATCGCGACATCGCCGCCAATTTCTGGCGCGGCTCCAGCTACGGCCTCGCCATCGCCCAGACGCTTTATGTCGCCGCGACCACGGCGATCCTGGCGGTGGCGCTGACCTATCCGATGGCGCTCGCCATCGTCTTCTCCGTGCCGGAGCGCTGGCAGCGACTCGTCATCCTGCTTTCGGTCGCGCCGTTCTGGACGAGTTACATCCTGCGCGTCTACGCGTGGCAGGTGCTTCTCGCCCGGCGCGGCGTCGTCAACGGCGCGCTTGCTTATATCGGCCTCGGCGACTGGCAGGTGAACATTCTCTACACGCAGATAGCGACGCGCATCGGTCTCTTGCATTTTCTCGCGCCAATTCTCGTCATCATCCTCTATGTGTCGATCCGCAATGTCGATCCGACATTGATTGAAGCCTCGCGCCAAATTGGGGCGACGCGCATACAGACGCTAGGCCGCGTCATCCTGCCGATGACACGAACGGGCGTCATTCTAAGCCTCTCCTTTGCAGCGTTGGTGGCCTGCGGCGACGTGCTGTCGGGCTCCATTCTCGGCGGCGGCGCTGGCGATTCAGCGCTTGGCAAGGCGCCGCTCTTCGCCAACATGATTGTACGCGCCTATGCGAGTTCGACCAACCTGCCGCATACGGCAGCGCTCGCTATCGTGCTCATTCTGGTGATGATCGCTCTACTTCTCATTGGCTTTGCCGCGTCCGAGCGCACGAAGATCGTGACGAAATGAGTGTCAAGTCTGGAAGCCGCTTGCCGGCGCTCGGCCGCGCCTATCTCGCGTTCTGCTTCGTCTTCCTGCTCTTGCCTATCGCAACGCTGATCGTCTTCTCCTTTCAGCGCAATCAGTACGCGTCGATACCCGGCCAGGGCTGGAGCCTACGCTGGTATCAAAAGCTTTTCTCTGATGGTTCGCTGCTGGATGCCCTGCAGGCCAGCCTCGTCGTCTCACCACTCGCCGCAACCGGCGCGTGCGTTGTCGGCTTTTTCGCGGCGTACGCCATCCATCGCTACCGCTTCCGCGGCCGTGTGGCGCTTATGCTGCTGATCATGACGCCAATGCTGATTCCCGCGCTGATCCTTGGCATCGGATTTCTTGGACTCCTCTCCCGTTTCGGTCTTCAGGGCGAACTCTACAGCGTTATCCTCTCGCATATCGTGCTGGTCACCGCGCCCGCGATGGCGCTGATCCAGCTCAGGCTGTCACAGATGCCGGAGTCACTGGAGGAGGCCGCGCGTAACCTCGGCGCGACGGAATGGCAGAGCCTGACGCGAATCGTGCTGCCGTGGGCGCTGCCGGGAATCGCCGGCGGGTGGATTCTCGCTTTTACCTTCTCGTTCGATGAGTTCGTCATCGCCTGGTTCGTTTGCGGCTTCCATCCGACGCTGCCGGTGGCGATCTACGCCTATATCGTCGGGTCGGCCGATCCATCGCTCAATGCAATGGCGGCGATCATTTTCCTTCTGTCCTGCGTTATGCTTCTGTGCGCGGAACTGATCCTTGCGCCGTTCCTCGCGGATCGTCGCGTCGAGGCGCCGGCGGTCGCATGAAACGCGCAGGCTCAAGGAATGGGAGCGATTGTGAAGAGCGACGAAGCGACTTTGCGGGGCCCCGACGTCGCCGGCGTCTCCAACGCGCCGGCGACGCGCGAACGGACGCTGGAAGCAATCATTGGCATGAAAATCCGCTCGCTTCGCCTTGCGCAGCAGCTCACGGCGGCGGAGCTTGCGGTCCGCTCCGGCCTTTCCGGAAGCATGCTGTCGAAGATCGAAAATGGCGCGATCTCGGCGTCGCTTGCGACGCTGCAGGCGATTGCGGAAGCGCTGAATACGCCGATCGCCAGTTTTTTCCACGGGGCCGAAGAGCGGCGCGACTGTTCCTACGTTCCGGCCGGGCAGGGCGTGAAGATAGAACGCCGCGGCACCAAGGTTGGCCACCATTACGAACTGCTCGGCCATCTTCTTGCACCCGAATTCGAATTCGAACCTTATCTCATCACGCTTTCAGACGGGGCGCAGGCCTATACCGGATTTCAGCATCAGGGGCTCGAATTCATCTACATGCTGACGGGCCGCGTGACCTATCGCCATGGCGACGCGACCTATCCGTTGGCGCCCGGAGATTCTCTCTTCTTCGATGCGGGCGCGCCGCACGGGCCGGAACGGCTCGACGAAACTCCGATGACGTATCTGTCCATCATTGTCTGGCCGCGTCAGCGCTGACCGCCAGCGCCGCTGTCCAGCGTCATTCCGCGACGGCGGAGCGGTAGACGGGCGTGTGCGGCATTGTCGGCCTTTTCCTCAAGGATCCCGCGCTTGAGCCACAGCTCGGCGCGCTGATCGCGCCGATGCTTGCCTCCATGTCCGATCGTGGGCCGGACTCGGCGGGTTTCGCGATCTATG
This sequence comes from Terrirubrum flagellatum, assembly GCF_022059845.1. GTDB lineage: Bacteria > Pseudomonadota > Alphaproteobacteria > Rhizobiales > Beijerinckiaceae > Terrirubrum > Terrirubrum flagellatum. The sequence goes on from NZ_CP091853.1 coordinate 243,842, forward strand.
GCGCGGCGCGGGAAAGCGAAACGAAGCTCACCGTGCAGTCGAAAACGCCGGACGAATCCTTCGGCGCTCTGCAACGGGGCATCGTCGAAGCCGGCCTTGAGGCGCGCATCGAACGCCGCGAAACGCATGCAGTGGTGTATGCGCCCGCTGCGGCGCAAGCGGCGCTGGCGGCGCTGATCGCCGCAGCGCCCGAACTGCGCGTCATGGCTTCGGGCGAAGCTATCGAAATCTACAAAGAGGTTGGATCGCCCCGAGACGTTGCACAGCGCTTCGACCTCGCGGGCATGGCAGGGACGCATGCCATCGGCCACACCCGCATGGCGACTGAATCCGCCGTGACGATCCTCGGCGCGCATCCATTCTCGACAGGCCCGGATCAATGTCTCGTCCATAACGGCTCGCTGTCCAACCATAACGACTTGCGCCGCGCGCTGCGCCGCGAAGGGCTGCGTTTCGAAACCGAAAACGATACCGAGGTCGCCGCCGCCTATCTCACGCAGCGCATGGCGCAGGGGCGCGGCCTTGCCGACGCGCTGCAGGACGGGCTGGCTGATCTCGACGGCTTCTACACTTTCGTTGTCGGCGCGCGGAGGGGTTTCGCCGTTCTACGCGACCGGATCGCCTGCAAGCCCGCCATCCTCGCCGAGACCGACCGCTATGTCGCTTTCGGCTCCGAATACCGGGCGCTCGTCGACCTGCCGGGCATCGAAGCTGCGCGCGTCTGGGAGCCCGAGCCCGCCACCGTCTATGCGTGGGAGCATTGAACGTTGCGGACGTTCGATCTTTCGACGACTTCGCTGCGCGATCTCAACCGGGCGCTGCACGCGGTCGAGGCGGGTGCCAACGATCTCGACTTTGAAATCCTCAATCCTCGCGGCGCGCACGCTGTCGCAGTCGGTCTTGATGCGCCGCTCCGCGTCGTCGCGCGCGGCAGCGTCGGCTACTATTGCGCCGGCATGAACGCGCGGGCGACCGTTATCGTGCATGGCTCTGCCGGTCCGGGCGTCGCCGAGAACATCATGTCCGGCGAAGTCATCGTCAAAGGCGACGCCAGCCAGTACGCCGGCGCGACCGGGCGCGGCGGGCTGTTGGTGATCGAGGGCAACGCGTCCTCGCGCTGCGGCATTTCAATGAAGGGCGTCGACATCGTTGTGCGCGGCCGGGTTGGGCACATGTCAGCCTTCATGGCGCAGTCCGGCAACCTTGTCATATGCGGCGACGCCGGCGACGCGCTCGGCGATTCGATCTACGAGGCGAAGCTCTTCGTGCGCGGCGCGGTGAAAAGTCTCGGCGCCGATTGCATCGAGAAAGAGATGCGTCCCGAACATCGCGCGACGCTTGCGGGTCTTCTTGCCCGCGCTGGCTTCGATGACGTGGATCCCGACGAATTCCGCCGCTTCGGTTCGGCGCGCAAACTTTACCATTTTCACATCGACAATGCAGAGACCTATTGATGGCGCCGCGCACAACGCCGCGCCCGTCGGCGACGTTTGACGATTACACGCTCTCGGAGATTCGCCGCGCAGCCGCGACCGGCGTCTATGATATTCGCGGCGCCGGCGCCAAGCGCAAGCTTCCGCATTTCGACGATCTTCTGTTTCTCGGCGCTTCCATCTCACGCTATCCGCTCGAAGGCTATCGAGAAGCCTGCGGAACCGACGTGACGCTGGGCGCGCGCCACGCGCTCAAACCACTGCGTCTGAAAATACCAATCACTATCGCCGGTATGAGCTTCGGCTCGTTATCCGCCAACGCGAAGGAGGCGCTCGGGCGCGGGGCGACGATCGTCGGAACCTCGACGACAACGGGCGACGGCGGCATGACTCCGGAAGAGCGTACGGCTTCAGAAATTCTCGTCTGTCAGTATCTGCCGTCGCGCTATGGCATGAATCCTTCCGACCTGCGCAAGGCGGACGCCATTGAAATCGTGGTCGGGCAAGGCGCCAAACCCGGCGGCGGCGGCATGCTGCTTGGTCAAAAGATCACCGGGCGCGTCGCGGCGATGCGAGATCTGCCAGTTGGCGTCGATCAACGCTCCGCCGCCCGCCATCCCGACTGGACCGGTCCAGACGATCTTGAAATCAAGATTCTCGAACTGCGTGAGATCACGGACTGGGAAAAGCCGATCTTTGTGAAGGTTGGCGCCTCGCGCCCCTATTACGATGTCGCGCTTGCCGTGAAGGCCGGAGCCGACGTCGTCGTCGTCGACGGCATGCAGGGCGGCACCGCGGCGACGCAGGAAGTATTCATCGAGCATGTCGGCATTCCAACGCTCGCCGCCGTCCGGCAGGCCGCGCAAGCGCTGGACGATCTCGGCATGCGCGGAATCGTGCAACTGATTATATCCGGCGGCGTCCGCAGCGGCGCTGATGTCGCCAAGGCGCTGGCGCTCGGCGCTGACGCGGTGTCGATCGGCACGGCTGCGCTGGTAGCATTGGGCGATAACGATCCCGTCTACTCCGCCGACTATGCGGCGCTGGGAACAGCGCCCGGCGCCTATGACGACTGGCATGAGGGCCGTGATCCTGCTGGCGTGACGACGCAGGATCCGATCCTTGCGGCGCGGCTCGATCCGGTCGCCGGCGGCCGCCGTCTCGCGAATTTCCTCAAGGTGATGACGCTCGAAGCGCAGACGATCGCGCGCGCCTGCGGCAAGTCGCATGTCCGGCACCTCGAGCCTGAAGATCTCTGTGCGCTCACGATCGAGGCGGCGGCGATGGCGCGCGTGCCGCTTGCCGGCACTAACTGGATTCCGGGATCGGGGCGATGACGCGGGGCGAGGAGGGAATATGACGCAGAATCTTGCGGATTTCGCCGCAGACAAAGGCGTTCGCTATTTTCTCATTTCCTACACCGACCTGTTTGGAACGCAACGCGCCAAGCTCGCGCCGGCGGCGGCGATCGGCGACATGCAGAAGGACGGCGCGGGCTTCGCCGGCTTCGCAAGCTGGCTCGATATGACGCCCGCCGACGCGGATCTCTTCGCGGTGCCCGACGCGTCATCGGCGATCGTTCTTCCCTGGAAGCGCGAGGTCGCTTGGCTTGCGGCGGATTGCCGGCTGGGAGACTCCGCGCTCACGCAGCAGCCGCGTATCGTCCTGAAATCGCAGATCGCGCGCGCCGAGGCGGCGGGCTTGCGGATTCGCACCGGCGTTGAAGCCGAGTTTTTTCTCATCGATGCTGATGGAGAGAATATTTCCGATCCGCGGGATATCGCCGCCAAGCCCTGTTACGATCAGCAGGCCCTGATGCGTCGTTACGATATCATTACGGAAATTTGCGATGCGATGCTGGAGCTGGGTTGGGGACCGTATCAGAACGACCATGAGGACGCGAACGGCCAGTTCGAGATGAACTGGACGTTTGACGACGCGCTCGTCACGGCTGACCGGCATTCTTTCTTCAAATTCATGGCGCGTTCGATCGCCGAAAAACACGGGCTGCGCGCGACTTTCATGCCGAAACCATTCGCCAGACTGACCGGATCTGGCTGCCATACGCATGTTTCGGGATGGAGCCTCGACGGGAAGACCAATCTGTTCGCCGACGCTGACGACCCGAACGGCCTTTCGGAGATCGCCTATCATTTTCTTGGGGGCGTGATGGCGCATGCGCCGGCGCTCGCGGCGATCACCAACCCTACTGTGAACAGCTACAAGCGCATCAATGCGCCGCGCACGGTTTCCGGCGCGACGTGGTCGCCCAATACCGTCACCTGGGCCGGCAACAATCGCACGCATATGGCGCGCATTCCTGCTCCGGGCCGTTTCGAGCTGCGTTTACCAGATGGCGCCGCCAATCCCTATCTGCTTCAGGCGGCGCTGATCGCCGCCGGCCTCGACGGCGTCTCAACGCGCGCGGAGCCAGGAGACCGCTTTGACATCGATATGTACGCCGAAGCACACAGGGCGAAGGAAGCAAAACGGCTGCCTCTCAACCTGCTTGATGCGCTACGCGCTTTCGACGCTGACGCGACCCTGAAAAGCGCGCTCGGCGATTCCTTCAGCGCCGCCTATCTCAAGTTGAGAATGGATGAGTGGCACGGCTATTGCGCCCACTTCACCCAATGGGAGCGGATGACGACGCTCGACGTATAGACCCGCCACAACGGGCCGATGTCGGTCGGCTACAGATTGAACGCCGTTGGCGCGCCAAATGCGACAGCGCCTCTGACAACGATTGATCCCGCACAGAAGGAACTCGCCGAACTCGAGGTCGATCCGCCGATGGTTCGGCATCCGTCGTTCGATTCATGCTGATTTCCCCGATCGCCCTGATTAAGATCATCGCGATGGCGCGGGAGGATGCCCCTACATCGGTCGCCGAATATCCGGTGATGCGATCCTGGCTGTCGTCTGTCATCGCGAAACGCGCCGAGGCATCGGTTTGAGATCTGTCGGCGCCGTCTGTCACAACGCGTGGCCTGGTTGCGGCAGCATCATTGATGTGAATCGATGATGGCCGACTGATTCCAACATCACCATGCCCACATGCGGTCTAAGCCAATAGGCCATCTGCCCCCAGGCGCCCAACGATCCCAATTGAAGCGCGTTTACGGCTCCGTCTTCAGAATTCGTCGATGTTGGCTGAAAAGATCGGCCATGGGATCGGCCGATTTTGGTTGAAATTCGCTATTTCCGCATTATTATCAGGTGCTTGATAAAAGGCGAAATCGGCCAAACATGCCAATTGAAACCGTGCAGCGGATCGAGCCGGCGAGGCCCGAAGAGATCAGCGAGCCCATCGCCAATGCCGTTGCCGAGCTTGCCGCCGCAACGTCGGCGCTTGGCAAGGCTCTGCATCCTCGCACGGCCGCAAATCTTGCTGCGCTCGTGCGGATGATGAACGCCTACTATAGCAATCTCATCGAGGGACATAATACACGGCCGCGCGATATCGTCCGGGCCCTTGCCGGCGAATTCGATGATGATCGCGAGCGCCGCAACCTTCAGCGCGAGGCGGCGGCGCATGTCCATGTCCAAGCTGAGGTTGATCGTTTGGCGCTTGAAGGCCGCCTGCCCGAGCCTGCCTCCGCTGAGTTCATCCGCCGGCTGCATCGGGAATTCTATCGCGACGCGCCGGAAGAGTTTCTCCATCTGCGCGGAGCAGAGCGTGATTTCGTCATGCAGCCGGGCGAGTGGCGCTCACAGGAAAAGCATGATGTCGCGGTTGGACGGCATGTGCCTCCGGCAAGCGAGCGTGTGCCGGATTTCATGCGTTATTTCGAGGACCGCTATCGCTTCGCGCCACTCGGCAAAGCCAGCCGCATCGTCGCTATGGCGGCGGCGCATCACAGGCTGAACTTCATTCATCCTTTTCCCGATGGCAACGGGCGCGTCAGCCGCCTGATGAGCCACGCCATGGCGCATGAAGCAGGGATCGGAGCTTCCGGATTGTGGTCGATTTCCCGCGGACTCGCGCGGGGCCTTGAAAGCCGAGCCGAATACAAGCGCATGATGGACCTTGCCGATACGCCGCGCCAAGGCGATCTTGACGGACGCGGTAACCTTTCTCAGCGTGCGCTGAACGAATTCATCCTCTGGTTTCTTAAAGTCGCGCTCGATCAGGTCACGTTCATGAGCGGACTTTTTGATCTTGCAGGGCTGACACAACGATTGCGCCAAATTGTCGAACGCCATCCGTCGCTCAAGCCGGAAACCGCGCGACTTTTGGAAGAGGCGCTGCTGCGCGGTGAGTTCGAGCGCGGCGACGCCTCGCGCATCACACAGCTTCCGGAGCGCACAGCGCGGCGCGTGCTCAACGACACGATCGCGCTCGGACTGCTGGCCTCGGATACGCCCAAAGGCCCTGTATCCCTGCGCTTTCCCGCCGGGATGCTCGAACTGTTGTTTCCCCGCCTGTTTCCTGAGACGTAGTGAGGCGCACCGAAAGCCGCATTGGTCTGTCGTTCACGCGACCACAAGCAGATGGAATGCGCGCAGTTCACACGCCGTCAACTCGTCGGCGTGTTGTCGATATGATGTCGCGCGGAATGCATCTGTGTTCCTATTTGGCGCACTTGGTATGTCAGGCGCCTTTCGGTGATGAAGAAAATCGTTGGCCGCATCTTAGCAGATTTTGAGCGGCTGACCTTCAGGCGTTTGGCCGATGCTGCGTGCCGCGACTAAAAGAAATATAAACACGACTTTTGCGCTTCTCCTCGCGTTTCGCGACTGCGTTGCGAACAAGAGATCAGTTTGGATCAGAAATTCCCGAAATTCCTCAACGTCACCTCGCCATGCGTAACAAGCATGACTCGTCTTGCCGCTCATCTGCTAGCAGACGCGGCTATAGAGATGTCGTGAGAGATGCGTTCGTAATGGCGATTCACACAGTAGAGGAAAAGATTGCGATCACGGCTTCTGAATTGCGCAGACGTTATGACATGCTTCGGGCAACAACTCTCATCGGGCAGAAAATGGAAAAGGCGCTCTTTCAAGGCCGCGCGCAAGACGTCCTGTTTTGGGCGCTGGTCTTTTCCAAGTTCGCGGACGAGAAGCTGTGCGACGAGTTGCGCGCTGCAGTGCTCGAAGCGCTCGATCTGGCCGACTAAATTTGCCAGCGCTAACGATTCAACTCAAATTTGCGCTTCGCCTACGACGATTGATGCCTGATCCGACGTCGGGGGATTGGTTGCGATGCCGTTTTGCAGCAGAGAATCGCCGGGTCCGTTGTTGCTGCACGTGGCCTGACCATCCCGACAATTGGGGTCAGCGAGCGAACGGGCGTTTCGGGCCATGTCGCAGATGGTGGTACCGTTGGAGTCCGCAAATCCGGAACAACGCCCTGAGTCCACCATCTTCTGGCAGTTGCCGGTTCCCAGCTGGATGCAGGCCGCGATGAAACCTGCATCCACACGCTGACCGTCGAAGGTTCCCTGCGAGGCCAACTGCTTCACAGCCGGGGTTTGATATCCGTCGTTCGTCAGCCGCGCCCAGGCGTTGGTCTGCTCCTGGAGCGACATGCAACCGAAACCTTCGCGGTCGGTCTGCGCATATTTCCGGACGTTGGCGTTGTTGAGCTGGAAGACGCCAGTGCAGCAGCTGCCGTTATAGACGCCCTTGTTGCCGCCGGATTCAAAGCGGCCGAGACCGCCGAGGGAGCAGGACGTTCCCTTCAATTCGGAGCGAAGCGGCGAAGCATTCACGGCATTCGTAATCTCCTGCGCAGAATAATTTGTGCGTTCGCAATATTGTTGCCTTTGTGCGACCGCAGGCTGCTGGGACAAAAGGCACGCGACCACGACTCCGAGCCAACGACAAGAGGGGCTGGAAGAATTCATGTGTTGGCTCATTGTTTGGGTAAGGGAATTGAGCGCGCGCATTCCGGACGCTCTCGCCCGCCGACATTCGCCCTGAGGTCGACGCGACGGGCTGCTTCATCGAATTTGACGTAGACGGCGTCGGTGCGATTCTTCTCGGGTGTGTCGTCATCGTGGTCGGTATAGCAACCGAGAGCGTCAATCCGCGCGAGCTTTCCGGCTGAGATCACGACAATCCGTAGAGGGCATATCGATGGCGCGATATCGGCGCCCTTGCTATTGGCGCCGCTGTCGCAGGCGCGGTTGAGAATCGTGCTGACGATTGCGTCGCCGTTGCTGCTTGCAAATCTGGCGGATAACGCGGTGATGTAGGCGTTTCGGCCATTGAGGTCGCGTTTGAGCGCCCTCTGCGCGTAGTCATTCGCTTCGGCAATGACGTCAGGCCAGACGATCGTTTGCAAGGGATCGCTAGGCGAGACATCCCGCAAATCGTGAAACGTCATCTCGCGCCAACCTGATTCGCTTTGCGCTATCGTTAATGTCGCGCTTGTCAGGGTGAGTACAGTCGCGGCGGCGATCATCGTCACAGGCGATGCTAATTTCGTCGCACTTTGCCTGATGCGGTTTGATTTGGGATTCCTCGGATTTGGTCGCATCAGTCATCTCGAACGGAGATTTTTCGGAAACACGCATCCACCTGCTTTCCCCCAACAATGACGCCGAGCCGCACAGCGCGGGCATCGACGTCGTAGGAGGCGTAGGCGGTGGAAGATGCGCGTCGGGTTTCGGTGGCCTGAGATGCCGTTGAATTCACGAAGCAGCCTTCGCCGGCCTCCATCACTCGCGCAACCGGAAACCCGAAACTCCGCCTTGTTCAACGTGAACATGGCGCTGAATCCCTGGAACAATGGGTTGATCTGCGCAGCGACGGAAACATCCGACTTTGACATCCGCGAGCTCAGAAGAAAGCGGATGACAATCTTTATCGGCTGCACCATCGCCGAACTCGCGATCTTCCAGCCGCTGATCCGTATCCTGCTTCAGCAAGTCCACGATCTCATGATGGCGAAGCTGCCGGGAAAAGACGAGCCACTTCAGGTTCTGCTCATGCTCGACGAGTTCTACCATGTGGGCCGCATGGATTCGCTGATCTCCAAGATCACGATCAGCGCCGGTTATGGCTTCCGCATGGCGATCGTTCTGCAGGATCTCTCGCAGCTTGATGAGCTCTACGGCAAGAGCACGCGCATCACGACGGTTTCAGGGTCGCAGATCAAGCTGTTCATCCAGATCAATGACCTCGAAACGTCAGAGTTCGTTTCGGAGATGCTCGGCGATACGACGACGATCTATAAGACGCCGGTCGTGCGGCGAGGCGAGGGGATCTTCGCGTCGCGAGTCTGGGCGCCTCACTACGCCAATAAGCCGCTGCGAAGTCCGCTGGAGCTTCGCGAGTTGCCGGCGCTCACCGCGATTTTGATGCTGAAAAATTCCAGGTCGTTCGCGATCGGCAAGATCAGGCACTACAATGACAAGCCGTTTAAGAGCTTCTATGAAGTGGTTCGCAGACTTCTGGAATTGCCTCGCCTAGGAACTTGGCGAGATGAGCGGACCAGCGATCGAGACGACCATGCCCGACCGCAAGCTCAAGCCGACCCTCAAAGGAGCGAGCCGCCCGCACATGAAGCCAATCTTATAGCCCGGACAGGAGCGTCCGCGAAGAAGAAGCCGCTTTCCCTCGGCGATGCGCCGCCGACTTCGCCGGGCGACAATTGCGATCTGCGTGCGGCCTTAACCGCCGCTACGAATTCTGGGCGAAAACAACTGCGGGCTCTGTTTGATGAGCAAAAAGACGAACAATCTATACCGGAAGCTAAGCTAGATGACGTTCGTGCCGCGATAACGGCGTTGAATGATAGTTTTGGTGATGACGGCAGGCCTGGAGGCATCACCGAGTTGTAACGTCCCGGCCCCGCGACGGTGGCTATGATCTCATTGGCTCTTCCTCGGATTACGTCTCAAGTTGACTCAAATCAGACATTGAAACTCTTCATGAATACGTCTGCTTGCACCATCAAAGCGGACAGCGACGACGATTGGCCGCCACGAGTGTCTTTCTGTCGCGATTTCAACCTCCGCGATGTGTGACGGGGTGCTGAGCATCTATGCAGCGTTCGCGATTTCTGTCGGCGAACACCTTCCTTCGGTCTCCGTCATCGTCCACCCATTCGTCTTGAGGAGAGGACGAAGATCAACGCGCACTGCGATATTTTGACTCGCAATCCGCCATTCAAGGCGGATCCAAAGCCCATACTGGCGTGAGCCACATAGGCCTCCCGCAGAAAGCGGGCCCGGCGGGTGACCGCAAAAGCTATGGAATCGGGATACGAGCAAGGGAGGACGCCATAAATGCAGAACGCCGATGCAGGAACAACAACCACGGGCGCCGGGACGCTCTTACCGTTCCTCAGCCACTGGGGTAGTAAATATGGCCTCAGAAATATTCCTGCGATATCAATAAATTATATTTGCTCCAGATCGGTGATGGGCAACCAAAGGGGAGGTGTGACGCGATCCACGCCCCGCTCGCGGCGCTGAACCGGCTCTTTTCAGAGGTATCCTGAGCCTCGACATTGCGTAGAGCAGATGCAGATGGCGACTCGACTCTTTGTCCGTTGTAGCGGGCGGGACTCGGCCTAGCATTTGCGAAGACGGGATGGCGTGCGCCATGGAGGGACCGATGATCGACCGCTACGAACTGGAGCGCCGGGTCGAGCAGTGGGTCGCCCGGCGGAAGCGCCAGCCCTTCGGGATCGACCGACGCAACCTGCTACTTGGCGGCGCTGCGGCAGTCCTGTCCATGGCTCCCGCCATGCGAGCTCGCGCCCAGGCGCCCGGCATGCCAGAACTGAAGAGCGTTTCGCCCAAGCTGAAGGGGACCGGACAGGTCCGCATCTGCAATCCCGGCGGCGCCATCGGCGACGCCGAGCGGATCGCGATGTACGAGCCTTTCGAAAAGCTGACGGGTATCAAGGTTATCGAGCAGAGCGGTTCGACCATCACCAAGATCAAGGCCCAGGTCGATTCGAAGAACATCGAGTGGGACGTCGCCACGACCGGGCGTTCGAACGCCATGGCGCTGCTTGCACAGGGCGACTATGCCGAGCCGATCGATTATTCCGTGATTGATGCTCCTGGCTTGGCCGAACGCTACAGGCAGAAATACACCGTCACCTATTTCCTGCTGGCGACGGTGATGTCCTATCGCGCCGATGCTTTCAGGACGACGCCTGTGGGCTGGAAAGACTTCTGGGACACGAAGAATTTCAAAGGCCCCCGCAACTATATGGCAGGCAACGCGGGGCTCGGCGTACAGCTTTTCCCTGCGCTGATTGCCGACGGCGCGCCCATGGACAAGCTTTATCCGTTCGATATCCCGCGCGCTTTCGCCAGCCTCGACAAGATCAAGGACGACATTGTCACTTACTGGACGACGGGCGCGCAGTCGGCGCAGCTCATGGCGGATAACGAAACAGTGATGGGCATCGCCTGGAACGGCCGCATCGGTCCGTTGGTCAAGCAGGGGCTCCCGGTCGGCATGTCTTGGGACGGAGCGCAGTTCCTCAACGACGACTACATCATCCCCAAGGGCACGCCGAACTACGCCAATGCGATGAAATATATCGCATTCGCGCTCCTGCCGGAAAGCCAGGCGCGGTTCAGCATGTTGATCGACTATGGCTACACCAACAGCGACGCCGACGCTCTCGTGCCGGCGGAGCGGAAGAAGATTCTGCCGAGCGCCTATCTCGACAAGGGCTTCTTCCAGGACGACGTCTGGGAAATGAAGCACTTCAATGAAATGACCGAAGCTTGGGCCAAATGGGTCCTGAAGTAGGCGTCGAGGTCGAGCGCCCGATGCGTGTATGAGGCTCTGGAAGCTGCCGCTTGCGATAGCGTGGGGCAGATCGCCGCGGTGCGGAGAGATCGCTACGCGACAACAAAGAGAGGCGATACCGCTATGCATGTGCGCTCTCTGCTGAAATTGTCGATGTTCGAGATCGAGATTGAAGGCCGCCCTGCGAGTCGCGACGACGTCTTTCCCGTTTGGCGCGAGAGCGACCGTTTCGGCGTTGTGATCGATGAACCGTTCGGCGCGATCGGCGCCACGCACCTGATGCAACTCGCGATGACAGGGTTCTATGACGTCAAACCATCGCGCCGATCCGAACTCGCGGTCTATCCGGAGATTTACGCCTTTCACATCGGCAAGGGCCACGGCTCTCATGCGCCCTATGACATATGGCCCGCGCGCCGCGAGGTGATCATCGAGAGCGGCGATCCCCGCGATCTTCTCGACGCGATTAACGACCGCGCCATCACGCGTCTCGCCCTGCCGGATATTCCGGAGGGCGACGCAGACTATCGTCCCAAGGAAGCGGAAACGGCGATCGATCGCCTTGTCTCATGCTTCGTCTATCATTCGGGAAGCAGGACGCCGGACGCCGACATCGTCATCCGCGGAGTCGATCCGCGCACGGAATACAATCCGAATCAGACGCTGAAATTATTGGCGGAACGCGGAATCGCAGAAAGCGCGTCGCCGGGATCTGCGCTCTTCAAGGAGGCCGACGCGGCCTACATTGAATGGCTGCGGCGGCGCGAGGCCGATGTCGAGCCGAACGTCCGCGCGCAGGTCAAAGCCCGACGCGAGGCCTTGCGCGAAGGTGGAACGGTCGCGGAAACCTATCGCCGAATCAGCGTTCGGCAAGCGCTTCGGCGTCTGGCTTCGACGAATCAACCGCTTCAACCGGCCTGAGCGTAACGCGATCCGAAGCGAGGCGCCCGCCCTTCCTGCCAGCCTGCCCAAAGGCATCGACAGTCAGTACAGCAGATGCGGACGGTGACTCGACTCTTTGTCCGTTTGTCGCGGATATAGCGACGGATAGCGTTCCCGATCAGTAAATTGGCGATCCTGACGCGGCGGCGATGAGTCCGGCCAATCGCGGCCGGGCGCCGCGACGGGGATCACGACAGGCCGGAAACCGCTCATGCCCGCCAAAAAGCAGATCTCGTTCAACCTCCTCGACATGGCGACTGTCAGCCACAACAATTACGGGCTCTGGGCGCATCCGTCGAACCAGAAGCACGCGCGTTACAAGACTGTCGATTTCTGGATGGACTTCGCCAGGGAATGCGAGCGCGCTCGCTTCGACACGCTGTTCCTCGCCGACGCGCTCGGCGTCTCTGCAGGCTTCGGCGGCAGCAATGACGTCGCCATCCGCGAAGGCATGCATGTGCCGGATCTCGATCCGTTCACGCCGATTGCCGCCATGGCCGCTGCAACGCGCTCGATCGGCTTCGCGGCGACCTGTTCCACCACCTACGAGCAACCGTTCCATCTTGCGCGCCGGCTGAGTTCGCTCGATCATCTCAGCAACGGCCGGATTGGCGTGAACATCGTCACTTCCTACCTGCCCAACGCCAACGAGAATTTCGGCGTCGATCCCAACAAATACACCCATGACGAGCGCTACGACGTCGCCGATGAATTCATGGAGGTCTGTTACAAGCTGTGGGAGGCGAGCTGGGAGGAAGGGGCGATCCTGCGCGATCGCGTCAATCAGGTCTTCGCCGATCCCGTGAGGGTTCATCGCATCGATCACAAGGGCAAATATTTCAGCGTCGCCGGCCCCCATCTCGTCGAACCGTCACGGCAAAGGACTCCCGTCATCTATCAGGCGGGCACCTCGGGCCGCGGCAAACAGTTCGCAGCCCGACATGCGGAGGTCGTCTTCTGTGGCGGCAGGTCGCTTGACGCCGTGAAGGAAAATGTTCGGGCGATCCGCGAAGAAGCGGTTGCACAAGGACGCCGCCCAGACGACATCAAGATTCTTGTGGGCGCAACGATTGTCGCCGCGCGCACGCGCAGGCTCGCGCTGGCGAAAAAGGAAGACTACCAGGAAATGACCCGCGCCGACGGCTATGTCGCGCATATGTACGGCGCTGGCTTCGACCTCAGCCGTTTCGGCCATGACGAGGTGATCGCCGAAATCATCAAGCGCGGTGGCGCGGGCGCCGAACATCTCGGACGCTATCCCTATGCCGCGGGCACGACCGTCGGTGACGTCATTCGCATGTCCGCCGATATCGCCGGCCATACGACGGTGCCGCTGTTCGCCTGCGGCTCCGGAGAGGACATCGCTGACGAGATCGAGATGTGGATCGAGACTTTAGGCTGCGACGGCTTCCTGCTGCGCCAGCTCATCACGCCGCACACGGTCGCCGACTTCGCCGACTATGTCATGCCTGTGCTGCAGAAGCGGGGCGTTTATCGGGAGGACTATGACGGCTCGACGCTGCGGGAGAATCTGTTCGGCGCCGGCCAGCGGAAGCCGCTGGCGAACCATCCCTCGGCCGCCTATCGCGCTGCGGCCGGCGAATGACAGCAATCGGACAGGGTCTCAGCGACTATCGCGGAGAGCCGCTTGGCGCATCGGTTCGGCTGACGAATCTGGAGCGAAACTACAACGGCGTGCGCGCAGTCGAGGACGTCTCATTGACTGTCGAAGCCGGGGAGTTCCTCTCGCTGCTAGGCCCGAGCGGTTCGGGCAAAACGACGACCCTCAAGATGATTGCAGGGTTCGAGGATCCCGACCGCGGCAACGTCGTCATCGGCGGACGCTCGGTCATCGGCGTCAGCGCCTCGCGCCGGAATCTCGGCATGGTGTTCCAGAACTACGCCCTGTTTCCGCATATGACCGTGTTCGAAAACGTGGCCTTCCCTCTGAAGATGCGGAAGCAGCCGCGTGGCGCAATCCGCGATGCGGTTCACGAAGCGTTGTCGCTCGTCCGTCTCGAACATCTCGCGGCGCGCAAACCCGCAGAACTGTCCGGCGGTCAGCAGCAGCGCGTCGCCTTCGCCCGCGCCGTCGTTTTCCGTCCGCCGCTGTTGCTGATGGACGAACCGCTGGGCGCGCTTGATCGCAAGTTGCGCGAGGAAGTCCAGCACGAGCTGAAGCGGGTGCAGAAGCGTCTTGGCCTGACCGTCATCTATGTCACGCACGATCAGCAGGAAGCCTTGTTCCTGTCCGACACCATCGCGCTGATGGAGAATGGCCGCATCGCCCAGGCGGGCTCTCCGCCTGAGCTCTACGAGAAGCCGAACAGCCGCTTTGTCGCCGAATTTCTCGGCGAGTCGAATTTCATCTCAGGCGCGCTGATCGAGAGTTCAGGCGATCGCGCCGTCGCGACGCTTCCCGATGGCTCTTCCATTGTCGGCCGCGCGATTGGACAGCTCGAAGGCGCCGTTGATATTCTCGTACGCCCCGAGAAGCTCGATGTCGCCGCTGGCGAGACAATTCGGCAGGCCGGCGCGAACCGGATCGCGGGATGCGTCGAGATGGTTAATTTCCTCGGCAGCGAACTGGAGTACGAAATCCGCACAAGCGGCGGCGCGCTGGCGGCGCGCTCCTATCTGCGCTCGGGCTTCGCGCCGCTGCCAACCGGCAGTCCAGTGACGCTTTCGTTCTCGTCCGCTGACTGCATGATGTTTTCGGCAGCGCGGAAATGAGCGCGGTCTCATCCACAACAGCGCATCATCAAGCGCTGCGCCGTCGCTTCAAGGGCTTTCTCCCCGCGCTGCCAATCGTCGTCCTGCTCGGCGTCGTGTTCTTTTATCCTGTTCTCAGCCTGCTCTCGATCAGCGTGACCGAACCGCAGTTCGGATTCCAGCACTATCAGCGCCTGCTTGCTGAGCCGATCTATCTGCAGATCGTCTGGCGCACGACATGGATCGCGCTCGTCGTCACCGCAGCGACGGCGATCATCGGTTATCCGCTCGCCTTCTACCTGACCGCCGCCTCGCCGATGGCGGCGCGCATTGCGATGCTCGCGCTGTTCGTTCCGTTCTGGGCGAGCATTCTGGTTCGCGCCTACGGCATCATGGTCATCATGGGGCGCAACGGACTGCTTAACAACGCGCTCATCGCGCTCGGCGTGATTGATCGGCCGATCCAGTTTCTGTTCAATACCTGGGTGGTTCAGGCGGCGATGATCCAGATCCTGCTGCCGTTCTTCGTGCTGCCGCTCTATGGCGTGATGAAAACGATCGATCCGAATCTGACTGGCGCGGCGCGGGGCCTTGGCGCGTCTTCGCTGCAGGCCTTCGCCAGAATCTATTTTCCGCTGACCTTGCCCGGGGTCTATGCGGGAAGCCTGATCGTGCTGGTGTTTTCCTTCGGCTTTTTCATCGTGCCGTCGATGCTTGGCGGTCGCCGCGACGTCACCCTGCCGATGCTGGTGATCACGCAGTTCGAGGGGCAAATCAACTGGGGTTTCGGCGCCGCAATCGGCGTAGTGCTGCTGGTTGGAACGCTGATGATCATCTTCGCTGTGAGCAAGCTCGCCGGAACGGAGAGGATCGGTTTGCGATGAAGCCGAACTGGACTGAACGGCTCGCCGGCGGTTGGGCCTGGCTCGTTCTCGCGCTGTTGAATCTGCCCATCCTGGTGGTTGTCGTGCTGTCCTTCAACGAAGGGCGGGTGCTGTCCTTTCCGCCACGCGGACTGTCGTTGCACTGGTATGAGGCTTATTTCGCCTCGGCGCGCTGGAAGCTCGCCACGCTGAACAGTTTCAAGGTCGCTACCGCCACCGTGCTGATCGGCGTGCCCATCGGCGTTCTTGCGAGCTTCGCGCTCGTGCGCGGCGATTTTCCAGGCCGCAAACTCGTGCTCACGCTGGTCTCGGCGCCACTGCTCCTGCCGGGCATCATCGTCGCGATCGCCCTATACTTTTTCTTCGCGCGTCTCGGAATGATCGGCACGTTCCCGGCGATGGCGCTGGCGCATATTGCGATTACTGTCCCGATTGTCGTCATCAGCGTGAATGCTTCGCTGTCAACGGTTGACGAAAATCTTGAACTGGCCGCCGCCGGACTCGGCGCCAATCGCTGGCAGGTGTTCTGGCATGTGTCGCGGCCGCTGATGCAGCCAGGAATTCTGACCGGCGCCGCCTTTGCGTTTTTGATGTCCTTTGATGAGCTGCCGATCGCGCTCTTCATATCAGGCACGCTCGGCGAGACGTTGCCGGCGCGAATGTGGTCGAGCTTGAAAGATGAGCTCGACCCGATCATCGCGGTCGTCTCGACGTTGCTGATCGTCGTGACGGTCGCTCTGTCCCTGGCTGGATTCTACGTTCAGCAACGGCGGGGGAGCGGAATCCGTTGATGACGTCAATCCTGTCCCGCGATGCGCCAGGCGAGAAGCTGAAGCCTCAATTCAAAGCGCATGGTCGCCGTCAATTCCGTGTCGAGGATTTCGCTGATCCGTTCCAGCCGGTAGAGAATCGTATGCCGGTGGATGCCGAGCCTGCGCGCGGCAAGGCTCACATTCCAGTCGACTTCCAGCAGGCATCCCAACGCCTCGACAAGCGATCCGTGCAAGCTGCGGTCATGCTCCTTGAGCTTGATGATCGCGGGGCAGATCTCTTCGAGATTCGCGCTCGAGATAAGACTGCGCAGCGCGCGAAGAAGCACTGTCGCGTGATCGGCATGAACGACGGCCCCTTCCGGCTGGAGATAGTATCGCAACCGCATGAGCTCCTTGACGTCCTCGTACCTGGCGGGAATGTCATTGGGATTGGCGATGACGCCGCTGACGCCGAGAAGCGGGCTCACTCCGTGTTCGCGCAGATGTTCGACCAGAGTCGAACTCCAGTTCGAAGCCCTGTCGCTGGGTTTCTGCACCAAGCCGATAATGGAGCGATCCCGGATCGCCAACGCGCAGGCCCCGGCGCGGCGGCGCAAGAATTCGGCCGTCAGCTCGAGAGCTGTCTGCAGATCGCCGCTGTCGATTGTCGCAATGAGCACAGTCAGCGGATCGGCGCCGCGAAGCCCGATCTCGACGAGCGCGCCGACGCTCGGCGGCAGCGCACCGGTCAGCAACCCGATAAGCTGCCCGTCCGCGCGACGAGCGACGCGGAGTAGTTCGTCCTCATGGGAGATCACGAGCGCTGCCACCGTCGCGGCCGCTTCGGCGAGGCGGCCGGCGACGCCCGGCGACATGGCGCCGGCTTCCATCACCAGATAGCCGCGCCGGCGTTCCGCGATAAAGATCGGCGTTGCAACGCCGATCGCCTCGCCGCTCGCGCCGACGAGTTGCGAAGCGACGCGTCCGGACCGGCTGAACGTCGTCACAGCGAGGCCTGCGCGCAATGTCTTCTCGTCAAAGGTCGGCTCGGAGGGAGCAACGCGGCTCGCTGCGACCGGTTTGAAATTTTCGTTGCAGATGGCGACCGGGGCTCCGGCGACATTGGCGATGCAGGCGCAGAGGGCATGCAGGTCGCCTTTCTGCAGGACTACAGCGAGAAGCTCATGGTTCAGTTTCTGGGAAAGCTCCATGAAACGATATTGCGACTCGACGAATTGAGTCAGCAGAACGCGGGTAATGTCGCCGAAATTGACCTTCCACGGGATAGCGATCAGCGGAATCTCGAAAATATCCGCCAGCTCCCGCATGCCTTTCGGAATTTCCTGAATGTAGTCGCCGATCGCGATAACCAGTCCCGCCGAGTGTCTTCGGTCCATGATCTCGAAGATCTCGCGCTGAAGCGCCTCGTCGTTGGCGAGCGCAATGCCGGATGTCAGCAGCAACTCGTGGCTGTCGAGAGAATCCTCCATGTCGCGATGGTCGACGACATGGACCCAGCTCATCCGTCGCGACAATCCGGCGGAGCCGGCGACCACCTTCGCCTCGTCGAGCGGGGCGATCCGCAGGCATTCCTCGACGGTCATCCCGAAGTCGGAAATGCCCGCGACGCCAGACCTGGTCTTTGCAGCCTGCTCCGTGGACGAGCGACGGCCTTTGGTGCTTGCTGCAGGCATGGTGTGGCTCCAGCGGGACGGCGTTTCCGAGGTCGATCTTGCAACAGGGATGCCATGACAGGCAAAGGCTCTGTGCGCGACATCGCGAGATACCGACAGCCTGTCGCAACCAATCCAGCCGCGACTGGCCCGTTAGTCCAAAGCTGTCGTGAATGCATCCGACTAGGATCGCAGTCAGCCGAACAACCGCCGACAGACGAGAAATATGAGCGCGAAGAAAAACATTCACCTGATCGGCGGCGCAGGCCTGATGGGAGCAGGCATTGTCCGGGACCTTCTCTCGGATCGCGCCATCGTGGATATCGGGACGATCCGCGTTTTCGATCTGTCAGCGAATGCGATTGACCGGCTCAAAAACGAGACACGGGACGAGCGGCTCGAAGTCGCGACGCTCGACGTCTCGGACAGGCAGGCGCTCCTCGCGGCGCTGAAAGGCGGCGACATCTGCATCAACGCCGTGCCAACCATGGCCGGCTTCCAGATGCAGATTTTCGAGGCTGCGCTGGAGGCGCGCGCGCCCTATCTCGATCTGGGCGGCCTTGGAACCTACACCGTACTCCAGAAGGCGGCCGACGAGCGATTTCGCGCAGCGGGCGTCTGCGCCGTCATCGGCGTCGGCGCCGATCCCGGCATGTCGAATGTGCTCTGCCGGTTCGTGGCGGATCAACTCGACACCATCGACAAGCTTAACCTCTTCTGGGCGGCAGAGCTGGTGGGACCAGAGAATCCGGTTTTGGTGCCGCCCTACAGCGTCTCGACGGTGCTGGCGGAATATGCGCTGCCGAGCACGCAGTTCCTTGAGGGACGCTATGTCGAGGTTCCGCCGATGAGCGGAGTCGAGATCATCGATCTGCCGGAGCCGTGGAATCGCTGCGAGTTCATGTATTCGCCCCATTCCGAGCAGCTCACCGTGCCGGTGGCGAAAGGCATCGCGGAGAAAGGAATTCAGGAATTCACATGGAAGCTGCATTTGCCGCATCGGGAGCACGCGGCATGGGCTGGGCTTGTGAAAGCCGGTTTCGGCAACGAGGAGCCGATCGATGTCGACGGCGTCGCCGTCCAGCCGACGCGTTTCCTCGTCAGCCTCATCAACCGAAACATCGAGCAGAACCGCGATCGCATTCCGGAGCAATCGTCGCACGAGATTCATTTTGTCATCGGAACCGGTGCAAAAGACGGCCGCGCGCGCCGTGTTCGCGGCGAGGTCATTGTGAGGCCGAACGCAATGTACGCCGGCTATGTCGATGCGGCGACGTCGATGAACGGATCGATCGCCGCCCAGCTCATGCTGACATCGCGTCTGACGCCCGGCGTTTGGGCGCCCGAAGAATTCTTTGAGACGCGGCCCTATTTCGCCGAGTTGAAGAAGCGCGCCTTCGAGGTGCGGCTGACAGTCGAGGATGATGGCGTCGTTGTCAGCGAGTCGCGGGCGGCATGACGGCCACACTCTTTATCGACGGCGTCTGGCGGGCCGCCGCAGAGGGCGGAGTCTTTCCGGTCATCGATCCCGCGACGGAGGAGACGATCGTAGCCGTATCGCTAGCGGGCCAGAGCGATGTCGACGCCGCTGTGTTCGCCGCGCGAAGCGCGTTCGACGAAAGCGAGTGGACGAAATTTCCGGGCGCGCAGCGGGCCGCCATCCTGCGCCGAATCGCCGACATCATCCGCCTTCGCCGCGAAGAGCTGGCGACGCTGGAGGTTCGCGACAACGGCAAGCCCATCGCTGAGGCCCGCTGGGACATCGATGACGCGGCCGGCTGTTTCGACTTCTATGCCGGGCTTGCCGAGTCCGGCGCTCCGGACGAGCCGATCGCGCTTGGCGATGCTCGTTTCAGCAGCCGCGCCGTGCGCGAACCGGTCGGCGTCGTGGCGGCGATCATTCCCTGGAACTATCCGATGCTGTTGGCCGCCTGGAAGGTTGCCCCAGCGCTTGCGGCGGGTTGCACGGTCGTGCTGAAGCCCTCCGAATTGACGCCGCTCACGGCGATCGAACTTGTTCGCATCGCCGCCGACGCGGGCGTCCCCGCGGGCGTCCTCAATCTCCTCACGGGTTACGGCGACGGCGCCGGACAGCCGCTTGCGCAACATACCGGCGTCGACAAGATCGCATTCACCGGCAGCGTTCCGACCGGCGCGAAGCTGATGGCGGTCGCCGCGCAGGATATCAAGCGTATCAGTCTGGAACTCGGCGGAAAATCTCCCTTCGTCGTTTTCGCCGACAGCGACGTCGAGCAGGCCGTCGAGTGGATCATGTTCGGCGTATTCTGGAACCAGGGACAGGTTTGCTCGGCGACCTCGCGCGTTCTCATCGAAAGGTCGCTGTACGCTCCGTTATTGGCGCGGCTTGCAGAAGCGGCCGCGCAAATCTGGATCGGCGGCGGCCTTGATCCAAAGGTCAAGCTTGGACCCATCGTCTCGGCGAGCCAGCACGCAAAGATCGTTGCGGCGATCGAGGACGGCGTTCGATCTGGCGCGCGGCTCGTATCTGGCGGCCGACGGCCGGCCGGACTCGACAAGGGTTATTTTATCGAGCCAACTATTTTCGCCGACGCGCCCATCGATAGCTCGCTCTGGCGGGACGAGGTGTTCGGGCCGGTGCTATGCGTCAGGCCTTTCGATAGCGAGGACGAGGCCGTCCGTCTTGCGAACGACAGCCGCTACGGGCTGGCGGCGGCGGTGATGTCAGCCGATGCGGATCGCGCCGAGCGGGTGGCGCGGCGGCTCCGCGCCGGCATCGTCTGGATCAACTGTTCGCAGCCGACCTTCGTCGAAGCGCCATGGGGCGGCTACAAGCAGTCAGGCATTGGCCGCGAGCTGGGCCGTTGGGGTTTCGAGGCGTGTTTCGAGACTAAACAGATCACCCGCTACGACAGCGACGCTCCGTGGGGCTGGTATCTCGGAACGCCCGGCGATGGGGCTGATGCATAGAGAGGCGTTGCGCCGTGACGATCCGTCTGAGGGAGACTGTAGCATGACGGCGCATATCGCTCCCGAAGCGATCGACGCTCATCGCTTCCGCGCACTCATGCGCAGCGTGGCGTCGAGCGTGGCGGTAATCACGACAGGGCACGACGGCCATCTCCATGGCATGACGGCGACAGCCGTATGCAGCGTTTCGGCGTCGCCGCCGCGGTTGCTGATCGTCGTGAATCGCTCCGCGCGCAGTCATCCGCTCATCACAGCCAGCCGAAACTTCACCGTCAATGTTCTGGCCGAGGCACAACGCGAACTTAGCGAGCGGTTCGCTTCCGGCGCGGACAACCAGTTTACAGGCGTTCCCTACGATCTCGCTGGAAATGGCAGCCCGGTCATTCGCGGCGCCGCCGCTCATATGGAGTGCATCCTGGTGAGCGAGACCGAGATGGGAACGCATACGATTTTCGTTGGCGAGATCATTGGCGGCGGCATGTCCGGTGCCAGCCCTCTTCTCTATCACGACGGCGCATACAAGGCGCTCACGCCTCGCGTCAGCCAGTATGATATCGCGCCGCTGTTCCTTGAACGCTGGTCGCCGCGCGCCTTCACCGACGAAACGATTTCCGCTGCGCAACTGATGCCGCTGCTGGAGGCTGCGCGGTGGGCTCCGTCGTCGATGAACGCGCAGCCCTGGCGCTTCGTCTATCTGCTTCGCGGCGGCGCCGGCTGGCGGGAAACGCTCGGCTGCCTGTCCAACACCAATCAGTCCTGGGCGTTTCGGGCCGCGGCTTTGATCGCTTTCGTGTCGAAGGACACGCTGGAATTCGGCGCGGAGACGGCGCCGTCGCCAACGCACAGCTTTGACGCCGGCGCGGCCTGGATGTCGTTCGCATTGCAGGCCTATCTCTCGGGCTGGCATACGCATGGCATGGCGGGTTTTGATCCTGTCCGGCTGCGCGCTGTGCTCGCCGTGCCCGACGGGTATGTCGTCAACGCCATAGCCGCCATCGGCAAGATCGGGGATCGATCGCTGCTGGAAGACAAGCTGAAGACGCGCGAGAGTCCCGCAGGTCGCGCCCCGCTCGAAGAACTGGTGTTTGAAGAGCGCATGAGGATTTTCGACTCGCCTCTGCGGACCTACAACAACTGAATCGAGCTTGGGAAAGCTGATGCTCGTTGCGACGCGAATTCGTAACCCAAAGCGGCCGGTCGTGCGACCGGGAGGCGGAGTCATAGCTGCACGGCTTTTTGACGCCACGCTCAGCGGCGTGAGTTTGCTCGTGACGATCGGCGTCGCGCTCATGGGCGCAATTAATATCGCAGCAGTTTGGCGGAAAACCCGAGAGCCATCTGCTCGTTGAGCGGCTCAGCCATTTAGTGCCGTTCAAGAGCGAGCGTCGCAGTTTGACCCTTTCCGGACAGCCAGAATGTCCGCTCTTAGTGAGGAGACTCAAGTGCCGCTGGCGAGGCGACAACGATGCGAAACCCGTTGCCACGCCAGAAGCCATCAGGCTCCAGGCTTCCACGATAGGTGCAGCAAGCCTTCAGCCGACCGCTGGAGAAGCAGCCGCCCCGCAGCACGCGACGAATGTGCGGGCCGGCGTCAGACGCCTCTCGCCCATCATCATCGTAGGGATATTTGAACGATGGCGTCGCCATGTCATCGCCCCACAACGTGCTCGTCCACTCCCAGACCTGTCCAGCCATATCATAGCAGCCATAAGGTGAGCGGCCTTTTGGAAAGAGGCCAACAGCACAGGTGTCGTTAAAGCCGCTCTCTTCTGAATTTGCAGCGTCTGCGGACCAATCGCTGCCCCAGGGATAAACAACGCAATTCCCGCGGTCTGGTTGGTCGCCGCGGGCCGCGCGCTCCCATTCGGGTTCGGTCGGAAGCCGTACCAATTCTTCGGCGTCGATCCGTCCTTCAGCGCGCCATCGCGCCGTGAGCCATTCGCAGTAGGCGATGGCGTCGCGCCAAGTGAGATCGATGGCGGGCGCATTGGCGCGCTCAGGCGATCGCCCATCCTTCGAAGCCCAATGGCGTTCGGTCTCCGCAACAAATGCGCCGTAACTTCTGTTTGTGACGGGAAACCGGCCGATTTTGAAGGCGCGCACATGGACGCGGTGAGGAGGGGTGGAATTCGGGTGCGTATTCGATCCCATGACAAAGTCGCCGACGGGGATATCGACCATCGCATCGAGATCGCGAGGATCGCCCCAACGAGCGAGCACGCGCCCCGCCTCAGCGCGAAGAGTGGGAGATAAAGCGCCGTTCTCGATGAGACGCAATAAGATATTCCCGATGCGCGATTGCAGCGCGCCTTCGCTGAAGACCATGGGCGCGGCGATCAGCGCGCCGCGTAGCGCGTTGCTTTCGGACTCATCGATCAAGCCATTGACGAGCGCGTCAGGCGGCGCATTCCGGGTCGCAAGTCTGCTCGCCAGGCTCTTGACCGGCGCCATCCATGTATCAGGGCATTGATGGAATAATTTCGCTACGTCTGACGGCGGTAGGACGGCGAGATGTCGAGCCGCAAGCAATTCGACGAGGTAAGGCTTGCGCACGGTTCGGCACAGGCCAAGCGAAACAAGAAGCGTCTGCAGCTTTGCGTCCGGGGCGAAGTCCATGCCGCCGCTTCGCAGATTCTCGAAAGCCGATTTGCACAAGCGATCTGCGGCTCCCGTGTCACAATGCTCCAGGACTTGGTCAAGCCACGCATCGACCATCGCTTCGGGCGACGAAGGCGCTTCGTTCAACCACAGCGACAGCGCAAATAGTCCCGGATTTGTCGCGGCGTTCGACATCTGAGCCGGCGTTGGCGCCTGAGCGCTCGATCTTTCGGCGATGAACGCGCGTCGCTGGACTGCAAGGAGCGGCAGCATGTCATGCGTGCTGAACTCTGCCAGCGATGGCCAGGATCGGACGATCGTTGCTTCTCCGAGCGCAAGGACGCGTAGCTTGGGATAGCGTGCCATCAAGGCTGATGCGTCCGCTAATACCGAGGGCCCCATTGAACCGAGGCGGTCGATACCGTCCAGGATGAGAAAGACATCCTGGATAGATTCCTTGCTCACAGCTTCGGCGAGCGCCGCTTCAATATCGAAGCCCGCAGCCACGAGAAGCTCTGAGAGAGACGAGGCGCTTCTGATCTCCACATAGAAGGGCAGTGCGATGGTCTCGCGCCACTCCTCAAGCGCGGTCATCCCTTGTTCGTTGCGAAAGACCGGCCGGGTCACCTCAGTGAGATTGTATTGCTGCGAATTTACGAGTTCACCTGCGAGATTGAGCGCGAGGCGCCGGGCGAAGCTCGTCTTTCCGCTTCCTCGCGGTCCGAGAAGCATCACCGCGCGCGCCGTCTGCGTGACTTCAAGCGCGGAGAAGTAGGCTTGAGGCGCGGGCTGCGCAGCCGCGTCGCGCAGCGACCTCAGGCCTTTCGCCGCCTTGTCTTCCTCGGTGTAATTCGCAAGCAGCGGGATGTAACCGTCCTCGAGGGACAGCGAGCCATATGGGGAGGCGACAAGTTCGGCGCCCGCAAGCCGTTCGACCAAGGCGATGCAATGGCTCCTGACGCGTTGCTCGGATTCAGTGGCGCACATTTCTCGACTCAACGAAACAGGCTGGCGACGTCGGGATTGTGGAAGCGCTGAATCTCGATCGCGTAGCCGGCAGGATCTTCGAAGAAAAAATGGTCGCAATAAGCGCCGCGCAAGATTTCCGAGAGGCCGGCGACCTGCTGCCTCTTCAAACGTTGATGCCAGCCTTCGACGTCTTCGGAGACAATCGTGAAAAGCGCGGCGCTCTTTGGCTGATGTTTCAGATGTCCACGGTTGCCGTCGACGATGCCGAAGTAGCAATTTGCAGCGACGCGGTAGATGCGCGCAAGACCTTGATCAAGCACGAGGTCGAAACCTAGGACATTCTCATAGAACTCCGACACTGCGTGAATGTCGGGATAGTAGAAGAATGTGATCGCGTAGTCTTTCTTCATGATGCAAGATTTCGCTTTCTGGTCGCCGTGTTTAGCCGATGTTCAGAACGCCCTTGTGATCGAGGGAGAGGCCTGCGACGCCGTCTCGCGAGGCGCAAACCTCGATCGGATGGAAAAGATAGAGCCATGGCGGGTTGGCGTTCAGACGCCGCAGGCACCGTCCGTAGGCGATGGCGCGCTCACTCGACTCGACGGCGCGATTGGCCGCGACGATCAGCTTTTCAGTTTCGGCGTCGTCGTAACCTTGCCACCAAACGGCTTTGACCGCGCTAGAGATCTTGTCATTGAGGATACGATAGGTGCTTTGCGGGGAGGAATCGAATATTGCGAGATCGCCAATCTCCTTGCGGCCAACCTGCCGGGCATATTCGGGGCGATCTGTCTCGATCTCGACCGTCACGGAGAGGCCGAGGTCGCCGAGTTGATCAGCTACGAAGAGGCTGATCTCTTTCGCGCGGTCCGGCATGAAGGTCGGCGTCCTCAGGGTGACCTTGGACTCTGCGCCTGTTTGATCAAGCAGCGCCTTGGCGCGGTCGAGATCGTAGGGGATTAGCTGCGTTCCTGCATGGTCCATACCGAGATGGAATGGGCTGACGATGGAGGCGGACGGCGCGGCAAGACCGTGGAGGACGCCGGAGATCAGACCTTCAATATCGACGGCGTGATTGATGGCGAGGCGTCCTTCAGGCGACGCGAACAACCCATCGAAACAGTTGAGATAATAGATCACCGATAGCGTGTTGAGCGCTTTGCCCCAGACGAGGGTGGGATCGAATTCAAGCGGCCCGTGGACACGTTCAAGATTGAGCGCGGCGTCGACGGCGCCGTCTTTGAGCAGGCGAAGACGATCTTCGGCGCTCGGGATCTCGTGGGCGACGATCGTTTGCGGGCCTGCGCCCGAGACGCGTTCAAGCGTCGCGCTCCGCCGTGGCGAGAAGTTTGAGACGCGGTACGGCCCGGACCCGATCGTCGCGGCGCCGCTCGCGTCAAGGCGGCAGAGAAAGAACTCCGAAAAAATGTCAAGAATATCGGCGATTGGTTCTGGGTTCTCGACGATAACGCTATTGTCGGCGCCGACAGAGAGGCGTGCGTTGGCCAGATAGCGCGCGTAAGACCACTTCATGCCGAAGGTGTCGACGGCGCTGCAGATATCGTTGACGAATGCAATGACGTCTTCAGCCAGGCAAGGCGCCCCATCGTGGAAGCACGCCGCCTTTCGGATGAAGAATCGCCAGGATCTGCCGTCCTGAGAATATGTCCAACGATCGAACAGGCCCGGCCTGGCGAGGCCGCGGTCCCAGCGCAATAGCGGTTCGAAGACAAGAGTCTTGAGAGTCAGCACGCTGGTGTCGTCGGTCACCCGCGTCGGCGGAAGAAAGTCGACTTTCTCCAAGGCGAGCGTCAGTATGGGCGTGGACATAAATCCTCAGTCGAGTTCCCGGCGTCGTGGATTGAACCAGTCGGCAAGCGCGTCGCCAATCAGATTGAAAGACAGCACCGTGAGCAGGATCGCCATCCCGGGAGTGAGGGCGACCCACGGACTCGCTCGGACAAACTGCAGGTTGCTTGAGACGTCGGCGCCCCATTCCGGCAATGGCGGCTGTGCGCCAAGGCCGAGAAAGCCAAGACTCGCCGTCTGCAGGATAGCGCTGCCGACACTGAGCGAAGCCTGCACCAGAAGGGGGCCCAACCCATTCGCAAGCACATGTCGGACAAGGATTCTTGGCGTGGAAAGGCCCAGCGAAATCGCTGCCTCGACGTAAAGCTTGACCGATACGCTTAGCGCCTGGCTGCGTGCAACGCGCGCAAATTGCGGCGCGAGGGTGATTGCGACTGCTAGCATGGCGTTGTTGAGGCTGGGACCGAACGCGGCGGCGAGCGCAATTGCAAGCACGAGCGCCGGGAATGACAATATGGCGTCAACCGTTCGCATGATGATCGCGTCGGTGAAGCCGCCCATGAATCCTGCGATTGTTCCGAAGAATACGCCCGCTACAAATGCGATGAGCACGACGCCGAGGCCGATCGTGAGCGTGTTCCGCCCACCATGAATCACGCGCGCGAAGACGTCGCGGCCGAGCGAGTCTGTTCCGAACCAATGCTGAAGGCCTGGAGGCGAAAGCTTGTGGAGCACGTCAAGCCGGGTCGGCGAATAGCCAATCAGCAGAGGCCCAATTGTGACCGCGATAAGAATAGCGAATAGCGTTCCGCCGCCGACCAACGCCAACCTGTTATTTCTCAAGAACTGGACGATTTCCGCCATCGCAGTTCTCAGCTCATCTTTCGGCGGATACGTGGATCCAGCACGCCATAAAGCAGATCGACCACGACCGAAGTCGTAACGAATAGAAGCGCGAAAACCAGGGTCGCGCCCTGAATAACGGGATAGTCGCGGTTCTTGATCGCCTCGAACATGAACCGACCGACGCCGGGCCATGCGAAAATCGTTTCGGTCAGAATCGCGCCGCCAAGCATCTCCGCGAATTTAAGACCGACAACGGTGACCGCCGGCAGCAATGAATTCCGCAGCCCATGCTGGAGGACGACGCTGGATCGGGAAAGCCCCTTGGCGCGCGCAGTTCGAATATAGTCTTCCGCCATCACTTCAAGCATGGTGTTGCGCACAAACCGGCCAAGCGTCGCGGCGAGAAACGCGGCGAGCACGGTCATCGGCAGCAGGAGATGCTCGACCGCGCTGCGGAAGGCCGCCGCGTCGCGCGCCAGCAGTCCGTCGACAAGGGTGAATCCAGTGATCGGCGAACCGATGATGTATGGACTGAGACGGCCCGAAACCGGCAGCCAGCCTAGATATGTGGCAAAGACAAGTTGCAGGATCAGTGCGAGCAGGAAGGCCGGCATCGACACGCCGATGAGTGATACGAGCCGAGTGATATGATCGAATAGAGAATTCGGCCGAGTCGCCGAAAGCACGCCGATTGGCACGCCAACTATGACCGCCATGAGCGTCGCGAAAATTGAGAGTTCGAGCGTCGCCGGCAGGCGAATGAGAAGCTCGTGCAGGACAGGCTGGCCGGTCTTTAATGAGGCGCCAAGATCGCCGTGGAGCAGCCCCGCGACATAATCGACGAACTGGATCGCAAGCGGCTGATCAAGCCTCAATTGATCCCGTAGCGCCGCAATCTGCTGATCGGTCGCGCCCGGGCCGAGCAGCGTCACAGCGGGATCACCCGGAATGAAGCGAACGAGCGAGAATACGATGACAAGCACGAGGCACAAGACTGGGACCAGCGAGATCAGACGACGCAAGAGAAAGCTGATCATTCCCGCCGATCCGACGAAGTCTGACGCGCCGCTCGCCGAGCCAGAAAAAGCGCTCCGTGATTGCTCGGCGTCAAAGCTGCGGCGCTATTGAATTCTAGTTCTTGTATACGCTCCAATATTCGTTGAGCGGCGGCGCGCTATTGATGACGAGGCCCTTGACGTTCGCGCGCATGAACACGATCAGCTTGGGGCTGAAGAGGTAAGCGGCGGGAACGCGAGCGACAATCTTCTCCTGAATATCGGAATAGAGTTTCTTGCGTTCATCGGGATCGACGGTTTGCTGGCCTTTGAGAATGAGCGCGTCGAGAGCGTCATCTTTTGGCATCCGGAAAGTCATCGCCGTATCCGCCAGGCCCGACAAATAGCCAATCGTGATGTGAGCGTCGGGATCATTATACCATGGCTGACGGCCGTCGAGCGCTATATCGAATTTGCCTGCAGTCTGCAGCGCGCGATAGGCGGGGAACTCTGTCTGCTCGATCGTCGCGTTGACGCCAACGTCGGCGAGATTGGCCTGTATGAAGGTTGCGACTGCACCCCAGAGCGGGCCCTGAAAGCTGTAGAGCTTGAAATTGAGTTTGCCCGACGCAATCCCGGCCTCGGCGAGAAGCTTCTTGGCGAGTTGCGGATCATATTTCGGGGCCGCATCTCTAAGCTTTGGATCGAAGGCCCAGCTGTTGGTCGTGAGCGGACCGTAGACGCGTTCTGCGACGCCGCCGAAGACGCCTTGCAGCAAGCCGTCGTAATCGATGGCGTGCGCGATCGCTTTCCGGACGCGGATGTCGGCGACCGGGCTCTTGGGATCATTGTTGTTGAATTCGAGCTGGCGAATGATCTGGCTTGGCGCCTCGACGATGGAGATGCGCGGATTCGACTTGAAGGCGGCCATTTCCTCGACGGGAATCGCCGAGAGTTGCCCCTGCTGCTGAATGACGTCGACGCCGCCATTCTCCAGTTCGAGCCGCCGCGTCGAAGCTTCAGGTATCACGCGATAGATCACCCGCGCGAGCTTGGGCGCGCCGCGAAAATAATTCGGGTTCGCATCGAGCACCACATTGGTGTCGGCGCGATAACTTGTGAATGCGAACGGGCCGGTTCCAACTGGATTGACCGCGAATTTGTCGCCGAACTTCTTCACTGCGGCCGGACTGACAATAGCCGCCTGCGGCTGCGCCAGAATCGAAAGGAAGGCCGGGTAGGGCTCCGACAGCGAGATCTTCAATTCAGTCGGCGATGGTATGCTGACCGTCCGGATGAGACCGAACGTGGCCTGCACGTAGGAATTGATCGCTTTGGTCCGTTCAAGGGAGAACTTGACGGCCTCCGCGTCGAACGGCGTTCCGTCATGGAATTTCACGCCCTCGCGGAGCTGGAAATTGAACTCCTTGCCATCCGGCGAAACGGTCCAGGACTTGGCCAGACGCCCTTCGAGCTTCGAGAAATCCGGCGCGCTCCAGGCGACCAGGGTGTCGAACACGTTGAGAATGATTTCGCTGCCAATCGGCTCGGCTTTGTTCGCGCCCGGCTCGAGATTGGCGGGATCCGACGGAACGGCGACGATGAGTGTCTTCTGCGCGTCGGTCGTCTGCGCCTGAGTAGTCGCGATCAACGGACAAACCAGCAGCGGCAGCGCTGCGAGACACGCCAAATATCTGCTCAATGCCATGGATGCGCCTTCCCCGGTTGGCGGCTGCGAGCTGATCTCAGCCGACGTCAGCGCGATGTCGCGGTCCGATCAGCGATGCCGGCGAAATCTGATATTCTACGAAATATACTAAGGACGATTTGATTGTAAAGCCGCGTCGAGACGCGTGATCACGATCAGCCCCAGGGCTTTGCGCCGCGCGCCGTGGGACGGGTCGGGTCGGCCGCCCAGGCTGACCAGGAGCCCGGATACATCGCCGCTTCGATCCCGATTGCCGCCAGTGACAAGACAGTGTGGGCGGCTGACATTCCGGCGCCGCAATAGACGCCCACCGGCCGCGTCCCGTCGGCGCCGACGCTGGCATACATTTCCCGCAGTGTGGCGCTATCGGTGAAGTTGCCGTAGTCCGTGAGATAGTCCGGGGCGGGCGCGTTGATCGCGCCGGGGATGTGGCCGCGCGGGGGCTGGCCGGGCTGATTGGGGCCGCCGATGTAGTTTGGTCGGATACGCGAATCGAGCAGCACCGCCTGTCGCGCGAGCTCGATGGCTTCATCGGGGCCAATTTCAGGCATGTGGCCTGGCGACAGAACAATGTCGCTTGGAATGGGCGTCGGCGCTTCGGAGGCGGTGGCGAGATTAGCAGCCCGCCATGCAGGCAGTCCGCCGTCGAGCACGCGCACATCAGGCAATCCCGCCCAGCGTAGGACCCACCAAGCGCGGGCTGCGGTCAGATTTCGGTCGTCGTCATAGACGACCACCAGTCTCTCTCGGCGCAAGCCCCATCGTCGGGCCGCAGCCTGCAGGTCGCCAATAGCGGGGAGGGGGCGCTGCCCGCCCATTGCTGTCGGAGGGCTAGCGAAGTCCGTGTAGGCCTCCGCGTCAATCGCGCCCGGAATTCGAATCTCTCTGGTCGAAGGCCGACCGGTATAAGGATTGATGGATTGGATCGCGAGAATGACGAGGTCTGCGGCCGCCTGCATCATGGCGTGCAATTGCGCCGGAGTGAGCAGCGCCTTGGCGCGGACATCGTCTGACATGGCGGGCTGTTCACCTTGTTCGGCGCGACTTCATTTCCGTGCGGGAAGCGTCGGCGGTCGTCGGCCACTCTGATATTCTACCAGATATGCCACAAGATTGACTTTGTGTCCCAGGCTGGCGGATGCTTGGGCGAACGGCGGCTTGCCGGGATTTCTGGGACAGTTTTCC